>CAZEST010000007.1:0-28380 GCA_964514745.1 uncultured Alistipes sp. | reverse complement strand
AAGGCAACCCCGACTACACCCAGACCAACAACCAGTTCATCTCACTGGTTAAGGGCGAATATGGTCACACTCCCGTTGCTGTTGACCCCGCATTCCGCGAAAAGATCACAGGCGACGCTACCGAAAAGCCCTACGACGTATCCAGCTACAAGAAGCCCGAGAACCCCACAGTTGCCGACCTCGGCGGTGTGCCCCTGGCTTCCAACAACGAAGAATACCTGCTGCTCGAACTCCTCCCCAACGTTGCCAACAAGTTCCTGCGCAACCGTCGCGAAGAGGAATACAAGGCTAAGCAGCCCGCTGAAGCTCCCAAGGCTGAGGCAGCAGCTGAAGCTCCCGCAAAGGCAGCAGCCGACGAACCCATCACCGGTGAAGTATTCCGCGCACCGATGGGTGGCCGCATCGTAGAAATCAAGGTGAAAGCCGGCGACACCGTTAAGAAGGGTGCCGTAATGATGGTTTACGAAGCAATGAAGATGGAGAACGACCTCGAAGCACCGCGCGACCTGACCGTTAAGCGCGTATTCGTTGCTCCCGACGAAGTGGTAGGCACCGATGCCCTCCTCATTGAATTCGAATAGTTCATTCTACGAACTTCAGCATAAAAATGGATTCCAATTATTTTGGAATCCATTTTTTTTCGCTATTTTTGCGGTGTATAAAGCGAAAAAGTTTCCAATGGTACCCGTTGTTTCAGTGATTGTGCCCAATTATAATCATGCGCCGTATTTGCAGAAGCGGATTGATAGCATCCTCGAGCAAACCTACGGCGACTATGAGCTTATATTGTTGGACGACTGCTCAACCGACCGTAGTGCGGCTATCTTGGAAACCTATCGCAACCACCCCAAAGTAACCGGCATATTCTACAACGAACGCAACTCGGGGACAACGTTTGCCCAATGGAAGAAAGGCATCGGCCTGGCCAAAGGCAAATACATCTGGCTAGCCGAGAGCGACGATTTTGCCGACAAAGAATTCCTTTCAACCCTGGTAGCGCAGTTAGAGCAGCACCCTGACGCGGTGATGGCCTTTTCCGCCTCGAACATCATTGACAGCCTCGATGCTGTCATTCCCGGAGCCGATTGGGACAAGCTTAAAGGCGAATCCGGAACGAAATTCTTTACCAGCCAACAACTTATCCTTCATAAGTTGCTGCGCAATAATATGATTTATAACGCGTCGATGGTAGTCTTCCGCAAAGATGCCGCCCCGGAGATTTCAGAGCGCTATTTAAAGATGAAATTCTGTGGCGACTGGCTCTTCTGGGTAGAGCTTGCCAAAAGCGGAGGCGCAATCCAAGTCTGTAGCAAGCTGAATAATTTTCGCCAACACACTTGCAAGGTTTCCACCTCCGCATCCAAACAGGGACTCACCTACACCGAAGGGTTGCCAATCGTCATCGACATGGCCAACTACCTCAACCTCTCGCTACTGAGGCGCAAGATTCTCGCCGGACGCATCTGCAAGCGCTTGCGACAATTCCCGAATCTGCTAGATTCTACGCCGGCCCTGCGCCCAAACATCGAACAACTCATTCAAGGCAGAGCGCTATATCCAACCTTATTCATAGCGCTTTATGAAGCCGACAAATTACTTCACTTCTGCGGAGATCCCCATCTATAAAAGCCTCTATACTAATCGTAAAACTAAAAAAGGCATACTGCTATGAACATTTCGCTGATTATATCAACATACAATTCGCCGGCCCCTCTGAAGGCCTGCTTAAAGAGCGTTCTGCGCCAAAAGAGGATGCCCTTCGAAGTAATTATCGCCGACGACGGTTCTACCGACTCTACGATCGACATAATTCAAGAATTCCGACGCCAAGCGCCGTTCCGCGTTGAACACGTCTGGCAACAAAACGAAGGCTTCCGCCTGGCTACGATTCGCAACAAAGCGATAGCAAAGGCCAAAGGCGACTACATCGTGCAGATCGATGGCGACATCGTATTGCACCCCTTCTTCATCGCCGACCATCACGCTATTGCACGCCGTGGCCATTTCGTATGCGGTAGCCGCGTACTGATTCTTCAGAATCTTACCGAGAAGATTCTAACTGATCCAGACATAGAAATTAACCCTTGGACCAACGGCATTGCCAACCGCAAGAACGCCCTCCGCTCGCCCTTACTGTCAAAGGCAATGAAATTAATTTCCTCGCGTTTAAGATATAGAGGCTGCAATATGGCTTTTTGGCGTAGCGACCTACTGGCCGTTAACGGCTACGACGAATGTTACCATGGTTGGGGTTGCGAAGACCACGACCTCGTTGCGCGCCTAATGAACCACCGCATCTATCCCCTACAGGCTCGACATATAGCTATCTGCTACCATCTTTGGCACCCCTCATCGCGCACCGAAGACAGCTTTCAGCGCAACAACAAGCAGCTGGAGACTACCCGCAAAGAGCGCTTTATCCGCAGCAACGAAGGGCTCGACAAGTATATCAACAATCCGGACATGATTCAAACCGAACCCGGCCCGGCAAAAGGCAATCAGCAATGATGCCCCAATAAATCCATAAATCTTCTGCCCCATGAAGATCGTCATTCATCCTAATTATGCATCCCTCGGCAACGAAATTGCCGAGATTATTCGAGGGAACTACACCCCCGACAAGACCTTTTGCAACAAACGCAACACGGTTGAACTGGTTACCATAGGCCAACAACCAATGGTTGTTAAGCGCTATAAGAAGACTAACCTGCTGACCGGTGTAATCTATACATTCTTCCGTAAGTCAAAGGCATGTAGAGCATATGAGCACGGTCTGCGACTACTTAACGAAGGGATTTCTACACCCCAACCCGTAGCCTATGCCGAGAAAAAGAAGTACGGTATTCTGACCTACGGCTATTTTATCTCCGAATATGTCGACCTGCCAACGCTGGAAGCAACCTTCTACGACAGCAATGCCGATCGAGATGAGCACCAACGGCTAGCCCAGGCGCTTTCCGAATTTACCCTCATGCTCCACCTTAAAGGCATCGTGCCGCTCGACTACAACACGTCAAACCTTCTGTTCAAGAAAGAGAACGGCCAATACCAATTTACTCTAATCGACATCAACCGTATGCATTTTGGCTCCATACCGAATCTCAACGACTCAATGCGAGCCTTTTTCCAACTCGGCACATACCCTCCCGACTATACTCCCCTACTATCTTACTACGCCGAGCAGCGTGGCTTCGATTTTGAGGAAAGCCTCTTCAACGTTATCCGTCATCGACAGAATCGTACAAGACTTCAGAAGCTAAAAAGATTCTTTAAAAAGTTTAAGCGGTAAGTTATTGACTTTTGCAAGATTAACGGTTGATAGTTGCGAAATATGTTTTATAACATATTGTAAAAATTTGGAATTTTCAAATTAAGTGTATAAATTTAGGGCAACAAAAAATCCTCTAATATCATAAAGCTTTTACAAACCCAAATTTCATAGCCCCATGACAAAGACAATATCCTTCAACGACCTTCGTCGTATTAAAGATGCTCTTCCCGATGGCTCTATCGCCCGCATTGCCGACAAGCTTAACACAACTCCCCAAACTGTCCGCAACTATTTCGGCGGTTCTAACTACGAATTCGGCAAAAACTGCGGGTTGCACATCGAACCGGGTCCCGACGGAGGCATCGTAGTCCTCGACGACACCACCATCTATGACATGGCTGTAGAAATCCTTCAGGAAGAACAAGGCAAGGAATAACGCAACGTTTCCTCAAGATTCATTCCCTGTAAAAGAACGAAAAAAGCTATGACGCGACAGGCCAAAATTCATCTGGTTTGCGCGTCATAGTCCTTATATGAACCTATTAAAGCTTACTAACGTGACGCCAAACAGACTCATCACTCTCGCAATTCACACCTATGAAAAGGCCCTGCCAATAAAGACGCTGCTTGAAAAAGAAGGTATCGACGTTGAGCTTAACAATGTAAACCTAGCCAGCCCTACAGTTGCAGCCGGCGTTAGAATACGCATTAAAGAGAGCGACTTGGCTCTGGCTCTGCGCATCGTTGAAAACATCGAGATATTCAATATCCCCTCCTCCGACAACGCCGAGCAGAGAGCAGGCGGAACGCTGTTAGTGCCCACCGACTTTTCTCCCCACGCCGACAATGCCCTTAAACTCGCATTCAACATTGCGGCCAAAACAGGTTCATCTATCCAGCTACTCTACTCCTTTATTGCCCCTCAAAAAAATACGCCAACCATACAGCTTGCCGACTCCTACGACTTCGAAATAACCGATATGGAAGCATATCGCCGGCTCGAACAGGAATCGAAGAAGTTGATGAGCGATTATACGGCTAAAATCCGCGCTTGGATGAAATCAGGCGAAGTTCCGGCTGTAAAATTCTCAGCACAAGTAGCAGAGGGTATCCCCGAAGAAGTAATCCTGGAATATTCCCGCAACCACAAGCCCAACTTAATAGTGATGGGCACACGCGGAGCAAGCAAAAAAGAAGCCGAACTAATCGGGAGCGTTACGGCTGAAGTGCTGGATTCCTGTCGAACACCAGCCTTTACCGTCCCGGAGAACATCGATATTGACGAGTTTAAGAATCTCCATAAGGTTGCCTTTATCTGCAATCTCGACCAGGAAGATATGCTCGCCCTAGATGCGCTCTACCGCATGTTTTCCGAACAAGAACTCGACGTAATGCTGGTCCATGTTCCGGGCCGACGCGAACGCAATCTCGATGATCCTAAGACGAGCAAAGCTCAATTAAACCTGCTCAACTACTGCAGAGACCACTTTCCTCGCTGCAATTTCGATATGCGGACTATTCGCCTCGAAGCACTCATCGACGATTTCCGACAAGTAATGCAAGAATCGCCGGCGAGCTTGATATGCGTGCCCAATAAGAAACGTACGGTCTTTGCACGCGTCTTTAACCCATCCATTGCCCACAAAATCTTATTCCGCGCCGACATCCCCATGATGGTAATCCCCGTCTGAAAGCGCCGAACATGACTAAAGCATTAGCAACTAACAATAAACCCCGGAATTCTTAGGCGCAATGCCTACAGATTCCGGGGTTTGTTATGTCGGTAATCCACGCGCCGGTTATTACCTGACGCAATTACCTGTTAATGATTATTTTTTCTTCTTAAGCTGGATATAGTAGCCGGCATAGTCCTTACCCTTCTTGCCTACGAAAGTTGTGTAACCAAGGCTAACTGCGTCATTGTCAAATTCAGCATCGTCCTTGCCGTCCTTGTTGCTCTTGTTTTCAGCAGCTTCCTCTTCAGCACCGGCGAGGTTATTCCAAATCTGCTTTTCGTTAGGCTTAACGGTAGCAACTTCCTTGTAAGAAATCTGGCCGTTTTCGTCTTCCTGGCGTTCCAGGATAGCGTAAGTATCACCCTTTGATACACCTTCGCGAGTACCAATCTTTACGCGGACACCACCGTCAGCATCGCAGCCTGAGATGGGGAAGATTGAACGGAACACTTCGTTCTTTTCCTGAAGCTTAACGATAGCAGCATCAATCGCACGGGTAGTTGCGCGAGATACAAGGGCGCTAATCGGCTTGTCGGACAGTACGCTCTGACGAACGTGAGCAGTAGCCTTATCCTTACCAACAACTTCGAGCTTGCAAACGCCGGTAGCAATCAAATCGTCAAGAGATGAATTGTTCTCCAGAGCCTTGCCAACTGCGTTTTCAACGTTTTCGTCCCATACCAAGCGATAAAGTACGGTAGTAGCTTGAACCGAATAGCCATCGCCGGCTGCTGCAGAAGCTGCAGCTCCGAGCAGCGAAGCACCGCTACCGAGCAAACCGCTGGCAGCCTTCTGGCTCTCTGCTACGATTGCCTTATTGCTGCGGAACGACAGGTTTACGGCCAGCATGAACGTGTTAGGAATCAAGTTCAGCATCTTAGCGCTGGCAGCCAAAGTCTTATCATTGTGTTCATTGATATTCAAGCTGGCCAATGCACGTTCATTCAGGGTTGTCATATTATCGTCCCAGTGCTTGGCATCGCTGGAATAGTCGAACCAGCGAGCAGTCATCTTGGCTGCAGTGTTGTCTTGGTTGATAAACTTGTTGACTACGGCAACCATGAAATCGCCGGTGTCATCCGTGTTGATCAAGGAAGACTCTGAATTGCTGGCCGCACTCAAAGCCATGCTTCCTGCTGCTTTTGCAAACGCACCGAATTTGGATTTCTTCTTGCCGGTAGCAGCCTCGTTAGCCTGATCAGCATCTGCCTGAGAAACGCCTTCGCGCATAGTATCGAAGTCAATCTCACGGATTGCCAGGTTATGATCGTTGAACTGAGCCGGAATTGCAATGCTCATGAATTCGCGCTGCGGCAGCAGAGACAGAGCGATTGTTGACGTATCGTTGGCTGCTTTCTTGGCATCGGTATTAGCCATAGTCTTGATCATCGACATGTATTCATTGTCGGCAACCTGGCTGTTTTCCTGCTCAATGCGGTCATTCTGAGTCTTACTATTTACCAAAATGGTGTAAAGTGAGCTACGCAGATACTCAGGCTCCTGATCATCTGCTTTAGAGACAAAAGGCACCGTCATCATAGCCATTGCAGCTATGACAGACGATTTAAAAACTTTTTTCATTGTTTATTTTTGGATGAATTGATTTATGAAAGTTTCCAGTTGATTAGGCGTACGGCTTATTAATACCAGCCGTAATATTTGTAAACTACCGTTCTGCGCGATTTAGCATAAGCTGTTGCCACGGCTCGAGCTGCCTTGATGCGTTCCTTCTCCAGCGAAGTAGCGGCATTGATAGCCTGCTTGCGAAGAGCGACCTCATCTTTGTATTTCTGCACATTCTCGAAGTCCCAGTTGGCCTTCACAGTCTTCTGAATCTGCGTACCTAACTTCTGAGCATCGGAGTAGGCCGATGATGCCGGGTCTATCTGATTAATGTAAGAGAAGGCCTTACGAGCGCCCTCTTCTGTAGGGTCGGCTGCCCATTCTGCCTTGGCTTGCGAGAGCAACATCTGGCCGTCGTAGTTCTGCTGTGAAGCATAAACCTTGTTCATCAAAGCCTGAGCTTCGCTGTAGCCGACGCAACATTCCGGAATCTGGGTTACATAGTAGAGAGCCTCGTCGTAATTGCGCAGATTTGCTGCAGACGAAGCCTGAGCCAAGATGCTGGAATAATTGGCATCGTAGTAGCTGATAATCTTCTGCTTTCCCTGCTGAATAAAGTTCTGGAAGTCGTTGCGATTGAAGTTAATTGAGTTGATAGCCTTAGTGTAAGCTTGTTCAACGCTGCTCCCTACCCCTTTCAATTCAAGGGTCAGAGAGGAGAACATCTTCTGCGACTCCGCATCGCCGATAAACAGCGTCAGAGTTGTGTGGACATACTCAGCCGGTGTGGGGCCTGAGGTCTGCTCCGAGAAACCGGTATCGAAACGACCGGTTACGAAGAACTGCGAGTTCTCAGCACCGACAACGCCTACACGTGTCATCAGTGTCTGCAACTTGGAGTTCAAGCGACTGGTTACTGCCGGGGGCACAACGTCGCCCTCCTGCGAAGGCACTATAGTTAATGGCAACTCACATTCCTGAGCGGCACCCGTAAACAGAGCCCCCAGGCAGAGCGAAGCCAGTAATAATCTTAGTTTCATGATGGATGGTTTTTAGAGAGATTATTTTTCACCGATATAAAGCGAGCCATCGCCCAAACCGCGAGTATTGTTTTCTGCGTCAAGGCCACAAACGCTCTTCAGGTACTTGCGCAAGCTGTCGACCCAAGCATGTGCATTATTCTGCGAACCGTTAGCCTGCTTAAACGGAATACGAATCTGATCGAAAGTCATGATGTTGCGAGTTGCCTGCTTCGGGCTGAAACGATGCCCAACCGTATTATCCGAAATCCAGTTGGATACCAAAGTTGAGAGCTCCTCGCCACCATATTCATTAGTAAACAGAATGCCTGCACTATCAAGCAGACGCATACGCAAGCGAATCTCGCGACCATTGGTCTGCAAATCGCTGAAATGAGCTATCAGTTTCTGTTCGAAGCTATCGAACTGGTCCTTCACACCGGCCTTAATGATTACGCCTACGGGAGTTGTAGGAGGCAGCGGTTCCGACACACCGTCAATAGCAGCTACGGCCTTATTGGAATAAGAGTCAACAGCCTGCAGACGATACTGTACAACCTTGTGCAACCCAACCTTTTCTACCGTCCAGCCAATCTTGAAATAAATATCAGGAGCATTGGCCTTCTTTGCAACGAGGTCTTCAAAAGCGGTTGACGTAACGGTGCCGCCCTGCGTGCCTTCGTAAGCATCGTCGAGAGCATCATCGTCGTCGCTGCTTTCTACCATTTCGTTATAAGAAATCATCGGGTATTCGCGGCCGGGTTCGGTCATCAACGACTTGATAGCGGCTTCGGTATTGACCAAGTCGTTACTTTCCGTGAACGCTCTCTCGTAATTTTCTACCGTACGAGTCTTGCCGTTGCGTGTAATTTCATCAACATATCCGTTTGTATTACACCAAGTTTTGTCGGGCAGAAGCATAATGCGAGGCTTCTGGGCCATCATTGCCATGCACCCGAGAGCACATACCGCAACAATAGCGAAAATGCGATTTTTCATCTGTCTGAATATTTTTATGATTTTATTTTGCCCAATTAGCGGATTACGTTATCGCGCTTCAGCTGAGCCTTCAGCGCTGCTACGTCTACTACCAGAACTACACCGTAACCGGAGATATTATCGCCGGTTGCTTTCTGCAGCTGGCCGGTTGTATTGTCCTCCCATACGAAGCGAGTATACTCGCCTCCGGAGGAGAAGAAAGGCTGGAAATAGTTGGAGTAACGCTCGTAGGCGTTAACTTCGGAAATAAGCGGATAGCGCAACGTCTCCGAGCCGGCACCGGTTTTAATACCGGTAAACAGCACGTCGTAAACGGCCTTGACCATAGCTGACTCTATTGCCGCAGCCTTTGAGGAGCCCTGGCCCCAAGCTCTAACGGTAACTTTCCCTTCGGGAGAATAATAAAGCGATACGGTTTCCGACCCTACGGTAGAAGCCAACTTGTTAACCTCCTTCTCACTACGGCATCCGCAGAACACCGTCATCGACATTACGATTATAGCAACATAACTTAAGAGTTTCTTCATGGCCTTTTCAGTTAGAATTCATAACCTAAGCGAAGTCCGAGAAACGATACCGGATAGTTCTTATCAACAGCTCCACTCGGGACATACAGCTCATATCCTTGGAGATTCTGGAACGTATAGCTCAAAGCTATCAGGAACGCATTGCGCTGCTGGCCAACACGAATACCTACCGACGGGCGGAACATGAATCCGTCCTTTACTGACCCACCTAAGTCAACCGAATAGTAAGGCACTACGTTTCTGTAATCGCCGGAAATAATATTTCCGCGCACATTCAGATAGATAGGCATACCCCATTTTCCGGTAGTCTTACGCAGTTCATTGCCGGTATTTGAGTACCATCGAGCGCCCAGGCCCAGACCAACGCGAGCATACTGGTTCACACGATAACCAAAGGTTACGTCTAATTCGCCGAAACCCGTGCGAGGACTGTCGTTACGGATGGAATAGCCGCCGGCTGCTTCAACTGCAATCCAAAAGCCGTTGGTATTGGTTGCAATATTGTGCTTTTCCGGATTACCTTTGCCCCACTGCGGGATTCTATTGGGCTGGTTTTCTTGCGCAGAGGCCAAGCCACACGCAACTACTATTGCAAGACAAAGTGATAAGATTTTCTTCATGGTTTGGTAAATTTTAAAATAATTAGAAACCGGAGCCAAGCGTCTGAATTGCATTTATGCCCTTGGCCGAAAGATCCTTTTTCAACTGTCCGGTTGCTACACGAACCTTTGCCGATACGCGATACATATTACCCACCTTGGTAACCGAGCGAGAATCGTCCAGGAATCTTACATAGTTCATGTAGTCGCCACCGGTGAAGAAAGGTTCAAAGAAATCGATATACTGGTTAAAAGCATTCGGGCCTCCGGCTACTGCAGGGTGATCAGAGCTCTCGCCGTAGCCTTGCACGGTTGAGTTAGAATACCCTCTGAAGAGCACACCATGAACCGCTGCCTTTGCCAGCTGTTGCTCGGTAATATCCTTAGCCTTCTTAGCCATTACCGAAACCTTTACCAAAGATTCACCACTTGCCGAACCGCAACCCTCGATAACGTATTCAGGGATATCGCCCGGAGTTGATTCTTTCTTAGCATAAGAGATTGACACTACAGAAAATACTAGTAATAAAGAAATTAGGATTCGTTTCATAATTTCGTCTGATTGGTTTGAAGCTACATATTTAACCCTGACTAGTTTTGGGGTTAACAATAAGTGCAAAATTAAACAAAAATTCGCTTTTACCCCCCCCCGAAATTGTTAATGTTTACTAATTTCAACTTGTATATCGATATGTTTTTAAACATAATATTATCAAATTAATACAAAAACGCAACCGCTAAAGGAGTCAGTTGACATCCTCTAACGGTTGCGCCATATTATGTCAGAGAGTAAGTTACAAAGCTATATGCGCTCTACATCGGTCGACTTAATCCAGGCCCGATCGCCTCGGCCTACGACAACCTCATACCACGTACCTTCGCCGGGAGTTGCAATCGAATCAATTACCTCAACCTTCGTTCCTTCATGCAGCAAGAAGGCCTGTTCCGACTGGCTTTTTGCCTCGCGAGGCGAGGTTGACAACTGAGCTGACGGGGGCGTAATGATTGCATACCGATTGGAGTTAACCCTGTCGGCTGCATCCAAGGAGATTACCGTTGTAATTATCGTTATAACCAGCACGATTAAGCCGCCAAAGAAGCTAGCCTTCTTAACCGCTATTGCTGAAGAGAAGATATACATTGCAGCGCCGGCAATAAACAGGGCAAACAATATCAAGGTCAGAATAGCCCACCCATTGGCCGTCAACAGGCTTACGGTCTGATTCCATAGCGACGACATATATGAGCCGTTGTCTATCTGCTTATCGGTAATCTTAGAGTTAACAAATTCGAGATTGGCGCGAGCATCCTTATTTGTAGGATCGAGCTTCAACGCACGTTCATAGTAAACGATAGCCATGCCTAAGTTGCCCTGACGGTAATAGGCATTGCCAAGATTGTAGAACAAATCTGTTGAACTGCCGCCCGACTTCAACGCCTGAAGATAGAGCGATTCTGCCAACATATAATTATCTTTGCTGTAGGCCGAGTCAGCCTGCTGCGCTAGTTGCTCGGCATCAACGCTAACGGCGGCTACCGAAGCAGCGGCATCGGCAACCTGTCCATTATTGACGTTTGCCGCCCTAAGCGAGTCGGCAGGCGCTGCTGTAGCTGTTGCTACTGCCATCGAATCTGGGGTTTGAGCCGTAATTGCCGCGAAAGAGGCAAAGGCAAGAATTATGCTAACGAGGGTTTTCATTGTTTACTTGCGTTTACTGATTTTGCTTTTCTCAAGTTCGTTAATTGAGGATGTAGCCTCGTTGTAAACGGCTTCAACCGAAGCATCCGACGAAGAATCGGGGGTATAGCGAGCCATTTCGCATTGGTCTAATACGGCCATCAACTTATCGGCAACCTCCGGGCTTACGCTCCTATCCAACAACGTTTGAGAGATATTCTCGCGGTTGAGTTGCGATACAGGCATCGAAAGTTTATCGCCCAGATAGCCCCACATCGCCTTAAGCAACGATTCGTAGAACTGCTCCGGCTTATGAGCCTTCATATATCCGGCAGCCTCACGCAGACGCTTATGAGCTACCTTACTTGCACGAGCATTTCTACGGCCGGCAACATCGGCATTCAAGCGCACCTGACGGCCATATACCAAAACGGCAATAATCAACATGACAACCAGCAAGGCTGCTATGGTCCAGTACCACCAACTATAAATCAGCGGATTATGCTCCATGCTCAGCTGCTTATTGCCGGTCTTAATATGCAGGATATCAGTATGCTTAGCTTCAATCTCCTGTTGTTCGGCGCTGACAGTCGTGCCGCTCCCCTTTGCTACATCAATCGTATAGCCCGGTGCTGTCAACGTTACATAGGCATGCTTAGCAGGATCGAAGTAAACAAACTTCTTTTCCGGAATCTTAAAATTACCAACGCTTTGCGGAACAAACGTATAGTCGGCAACCATCGTACCGGTTACTGTAGCACCGCTAACATGCGTACGATAATCTGTCTTAGGGGTAAACTGGTCGAATTCTTCCGGCAGTTCGGGCTTCGGTTCATGGACATATTTGATATTACCCGTACCGGTAATAATATACTCCAACGAGGCAGCCTCGCCGGTTTTCAGCTTATCAGGCGAGAGACGACTTTCAATCTTGAACGTGCCGACAGCGTTATCAAACCCCTCCGGACGAGGTTCGGGCAGCGGAGTGATATTCACCGTTGAGGTAAAGGGCTGCAGATGGACCGACTTCTCTACCGGGGTAGCCGATATAAACCAGCCGTTGCTTACGCGCTCCAGCTGAACAACGCTCAGGTCATATTTACCGGAATTGATGGTCAGCTTGCCCGACTTCTGCGGGAAGATAATGCACTTTTTCAGTACGGCGGTAACATAATTTTGGCCGTTATAGTTTTCAACAGCGTTCAGAGCCGCCTGAGTATCAACCTCCTCAATCAAGAACCCGTCAAACGTTGGAGGCGAGGTCATCATGAAGGAGTTAATACGCTGATATTTCGTATAGAGCTTAATCGTACATTCGATAGCCTCCTGTTCGTAAGCATGACTCTTATTCAGAATAATTCTAACAAAAATGTCATCCTTTGAAATAGGCTTTGACGTATCGTCTTGCGAGGAAAGGTCATCAACATGCACCGCTTGAGGCGCCGATTGATAACCGCCATAACCATAGCCTCCACCCTGCTGTTGTTGCCTTTGATTATTTTTATCGGCCGGCAACACGGTAAACTTAACTGCTTGCGATGTAAGCTTTTTACCATCAACAACAATCGAGGCCTCCGGGATAGTATATGTTCCCTCCTTCTCCGCACGGTATACATAACTGTACTCTACCGTGCTCGATGACGAAGCCTTGCCATTAATAATCTGATAGCTCTGTGATGTACTGACTCCTGGCTGAGGGCTAAATAACTTACAGCCACTGATTGCCGGAGCATTCAGGCTGGTACCCTCACCGTTTGATAAGCGATACGTAACGACAAATCGGTTACCGGCAATCACATTTCGCGGCGGAATAACCTGAAAAGAGGTCTGCGCTGCCAGCGTCATGCAGGTAACAACCATTATCGCTAATATCGAAAACAACTTCTTCATCGTCGTTTTAGAAATATCTCATTAATTAATTTTTACCACGGCTTCAGAACCTGACGCTTGCCGGCCTGCTTCTCCTTGTCTTGCTTCATCTGCTCAACTTTCATGCGAGTTGCCGACTCTTTATCGTCCATAGCCTTCAGAATCTGAGCTGCGCTCTGTTCGCTCAAGCCGCCCTGTTGCTGCTGTTGTTGCTTATCCTGATTCTGCTGGTTTTGTTGGTTCTGTTGGTTCTGGTCCTTATTTTGGTCTTTGTTCTGATCTTGGTTCTGGTCCTGATTCTGCTGCTGTTGCTGCTGATTCTGGTCCTGGTTTTGATCCTGTTTTTGGTCTTGGTTCTGCTGATTATTCTTGTTGTCCTGGTTCTGGTCTTGCTGCTGTTTCTTTAGCTGAGCCAGACGGAGATTTTCGCGTGCTGCATTGTTCAACGGATTCCGGCGTAATGCATTCTTATACATTTCGATGGCTTGGCCGTATTGTTCAGCCTTATACGCAATGTTACCGCGATCGTAGAACGATTTTTCCGACAACTCTGCATCTTGGCTCGACGATGTTTGCGCAAACATCTTATCAGCCTGCTGAATCAGCGAATCCTCCTTATTCGTAAGGTCTTCACCGCGCTGTTTCAGATAAGACGAAGCAAGGTTAAACTGTGCTCTGCCGTTATCGGGGTTCTCACCAAGAGCTTTCTTAAAATCAACCTCTGCCTCGGCGTAGCGCTGCTTATCATACAGACTTTTGCCACTCTTCATATAGTTGCGCTCACGCTTGGTTGAAGGGCGAGCGGCCCCTGACTGCTCATCCTTCGATGAACAACCGGCCAACGCCCCACAAACAACGGCTACGGAGGTTATTGTTGAAAATATTTTTAAGAACTGCTTCATAATCGACAATTCCTTTGATATCAATTTATTTAGATTTCAGGCCACGTTTGGCCGCAATACTTTGACGAGAGAAGAACGTAAAGCGCTTGAGCCAGCCAACCTTAGTAGGCAGCACTACGGCATCAATCAACAGCAATATCAAGGCAATCCAGATGAACAGGGGGAACTGCTCGGCACTTGCTTTATAGGATATATGCTGAAGATCGCTCTTCTTAATCTTATCGAGTTGGTCAACCAGGTTGGTCAGGGCCTTGGAGGATGAGCCGTTGATATAAACGCCACCTCCGGCCTGGGCTATCTCTTTAGCCATAGCTTCATTGAGGGCGGTAGTCACCGGCGAGCCGTTTTCGTCCTTCAAGAAGTCGCCATTGCGATTCAATGGAATCGGGGCACCCTTGATAGAACCAACGCCCATAACATCAACTTCAATGCCAAGGCTCTGAGCATATTTTGCCATTTCAACGGCATCGCCTTCATGATTCTCGCCATCGGTAATCACGATAATAGCCTTATTGATATCCGGATCGGGCGAGAAGGAGTTGATTGCCATATTGATAGCGGTGCCGATAGCCGTACCTTGGGTCTGCACCATCGCCGGAGATAGTTCGTCGAGATACATACGCGCCGAAACGAAGTCAGTAGTCAAAGGCAACTGGGTATAGGCTTCGCCGGCGAACACTATCAGACCGACCTTATCGTTGCTAAGCTTATCAATCAGATTGCCCAGCAGATATTTTGCGCGGTCCAGACGCGATATGCCGTTATTATCATCGGTAGAGGAAGCGAGCATTGAGCGCGATACGTCGAAAACTATCATTGCTTCAATACCTTCGGTTGATTCAACCTCTTCCTTTTCGCCGGCTCGCGGACGAGCTACGGCTACAATCAGCATTGCCAACGCCAACAGTTCGAGCGTAATCTTGATTGCCGGCTTATACTTAGAGGCCTCCGGCATCAGTTGCTCCAGATGTTGCAGATTGCCATAGCGACGCAGTTTACGCCTCCGCGCTATGCGCGACCAAAACCACAACCCGAAAATCACCGGGATGAGCAGGAGCAAATATAGTAATATAGGATATGCAAACGACATGGTAATTAATTACGGAATTGTTCTAAGCCATGTTTGACGAATCAGAAGCTCGAGCACTACCAATCCAAGTGCAGCCAAGGCCCACGGTAGATAGCAATCCTCTGTGTGAGAGAAATGCTTTACGTCGATTTCTGTTTTCTCCAATTTATCAATTTCAGCAAAAATCTGCTGCAACACGCTGTTGCCTGTCGCACGGAAATATTTGCCGCCTGTTGAATTGGCTATTTTCTTAAGGGTTACCTCATCAATAACAACCGGCTGGGGCTGATATTCTATGCGTCCAAACATATTAATCATCGGGTAGAGGGCCGTACCGTTCGTACCGATACCGATCGTATAGACCTTTATGCCCAGTTTATGAGCAATTTCGGCGGCCGTCAACGGGGCTACGATACCGGTATTATTGGAGCCGTCGGTCAGCAAGATAATACTCTTGGATTTGGCCTTGCCATCTTTGATACGGTTGATAGCCGTTGCCAAGCCGTCGCCGATAGCCGTACCGTCTTCAAGCATATCGCGATTCAGGGCAGTAACATAGTTAACCAATGTGCCGCGATCGGTTGTCATCGGCACTCCGGTAAAAGCTTCGCCGGCGAAGACAACCAGACCCATATTATCGTTCTCGCGACCGTTAATAAAGTTGGCGGCAATCTTCTTGGCTGCCTCCAGGCGGTCTGGCTTGAAGTCGCGCGCCAGCATTGACGAGGAGATATCCAGCGCTATAACCATATCCGTACCCTCGGTCTTGGACGTGCGCCAAGCATCGCGGGTTTGCGGACGGGCCAAGCATACTATTAAGCAAGCTATTGCGAGAACCCTCAGCACATACATTGCGTATAGGCCATATTGACGAGCAGGTCGTCCGAGCTTTGCGAACGGACCCGACGTTGAAATTTGCAGAGAAGGATGAGTGTTATGCCGTCGCCAAATCCACCACCCTACCAACGGGAGGCAGAGGGTCAGCAGCCATAACATACCGGGATGAGCGAATTGCATCTTTATTTATTCTCTTGTTGTTCTTTACTTACATTTGCTGCTTCGGGAGCAACCTCTACGGGTTTGGTCTCCTCAACGAACTGGATGGCCTCATTAAGAGAGCGCAAGTTGTCGTCGGGCATCGGGCGTACCTTCGCAAATTTTACGAAGTCGGCAATCTCCAGAATCTGCTTCATGCGTTGGTTAGGCATACGGGTAGCTTCGTTGTCGTGGAGCACTCGGGTAATCTGCTGGGAGGTCATCTCCATTGCATTGATTCCGAATCGACCCTGAAGGTAATCGCGCAAGATATCAATCAGGCGTGTATAATACTCTTTTTCAAGACCATTTTGCCATACGTTTTGCTCGCGAAGCTCCGTCAGGCGCATCATTGCCAGGTCATAGGGAGGTATCGGCTTTCTCTTAGGCATCAAAGGCACGTCGACCTTCTTCGTCAGAATCAAGAATGCACATAATCCGGCTATAATCAGCACGATAGCTACTACAAACCATTGCCAATAGTCGGTAATCCAATCGGGCAGAAAGTCGTACCATTTTGTCTCGAACGACAGAGAATCGGCAATAGGGTTGACATCCGTCAGCTTGCTTACGTCTACCGGATTAACCTTGAGGGTTATTGGATCGGTACGGAGCGTATCCGGCCCACTAACCAATAGCACCGGCGGAATTGTATATACGCCAGAATCAAACGATTGAATGATCAGGGCTCGTTTGATTTCAATCAGGCCGTTGCCCAAGTCGGTTGTGTCGCCGTCGGCCCAGTCAACTACTTCAACCTCGGCAGGCATTGCATTCTTGTCGACAAGCACCTGCGCCGGGTTAGCCGTCTGGTCTACGATGTCTAAACGGATAGCGGTCTGGTAGCCCATGGTTATCTGCGACGAATCGACCGACGCTTTTATCGAGCGCGCTGCCATCGACTGACCTACCAGGGCCACAACTGAAATCACAAATATGTTAATCAGCCTTTTAAGCATTTAATCAGCTTATTTAAATTTTACGGTTGCGAAAAAGGCCCATTAGGGCTGTTACATAATCTTCATCGGTAGCTACCGAACAGGCATTAACTCGGCATCGTTTGAAAGTATCGGTCATAACCTGCTGACGTTCGTACCACCAGCGATTATATTGATTGCGCACTTTTTTCGATGATGAATCAACCCATTTTTCTGCACCTGTTTCGAGGTCTTGAATTCGGAGCAAACCTACATCGGGGAGCAGGGCATCGCGCTTGTCGTAAACCTGAACGCCGTAGACGTCATGTTTGTTGGAGGCAATGGAGAGCGCTTTATAGTAGTCTTTTTCATCAATGAAGTCGGAGATTACGAAGGTTGTACACCGTTTCTTCAACGCATCGGTGAAATAGCGCAACGCCATAGCGATATCCGTGCCGCTATGTTCGGGAGTAAAATCTATCAGTTCGCGAATTATGAACAAGATATGCTTTTTACCTTTCTTCGGAGGAATGAACTTTTCGATTTTGTCGGAGAAAAAGATTACTCCGATTTTATCGTTGTTCTGAATAGCTGAGAACGCCAACGTAGCAGCTATTTCTGCTATCATTTCGCGCTTCTCCTGCCCTACGGCTCCAAAGAGTCGAGAGCCGCTGACGTCAACCAGCAACATTACCGTAAGCTCGCGTTCCTCCTCATAGATTTTGACGTATGGGCGGTTATGACGAGCTGTTACGTTCCAGTCGATATCGCGGATATCATCGCCATACTGATACTCCCTGACTTCCGAGAAGGTCATGCCACGCCCCTTGAACGCCGAGTGGTATTCTCCGGCAAATATATTTTGCGAAAGTCCACGTGTCTTGATTTCAATACGTCTGACTTTCTTCAACAGTTCGTTGGCATCCATCTGTTTTTGTTTTGAATCTTTGTGTCAAAGAGGTTTATCCTAATGTCGAATAGGCGCCACGATTAGGGCACTACTACCTTGTCGAGAATTTCGGAGATAATTTCGTCGGCTGAGATGTTGTTGGCTTCTGCCTCGTAGGTAAGGCCGATACGGTGGCGCATTACGTCGTGGCATACGGCGCGGACGTCTTCCGGGATTACATAGCCGCGCTGACGCAGGAAGGCGTAAGCCTTTGCTGCACGGGCCAGGGAGATCGATGCACGGGGCGATGCTCCGAAGGCGATAATACTCTGCAATTCGGGCAGACCGCAATCGGCCGGGAAACGAGTTGCAAACACGATGTCAACGATATAGCGTTCGATTTTTTCGTCGATATAAATCTGCTCAACTACGTTCTGAGCATCGAGGATGTCCTGCGGCTTCAGAAGCGGAGTAACGGCTGCCTTCTTATTTGACAAGTTCTGACGAATAATCAGCTTCTCCTCCTCGCGAGTAGGATAACCGATTACTACCTTCAGCAGGAAACGGTCTACCTGTGCTTCGGGCAGGGGGTAGGTACCTTCCTGTTCAATCGGGTTCTGGGTAGCCATTACCAAGAACGGGTCATCGAGGGGGAATGTATGGTCGCCGATGGTTACCTGGCGTTCCTGCATAGCTTCGAGCAGAGCTGCCTGAACCTTTGCCGGAGCACGGTTGATTTCGTCGGCAAGGACGAAGTTAGCGAAAATCGGGCCGCGTTTTACCTGGAATTGCTCCGACTTTACGCTATAAACCATCGTACCGGTTACATCGGCAGGCAGCAAGTCAGGGGTAAACTGTATACGGCTATACTTAGCATCGATTAATTGAGAAAGGGTCTTAATTGCAAGTGTCTTTGCCAGACCCGGCACACCTTCGAGAAGTACGTGTCCGTTGGAGAGTAAAGCAATGAGCAAGGATTCTACAAGGTGCTTCTGACCAACGATGGTTTGATCCATTCCCTGCATTACCAGGTTTACGAAATTGCTGCGGCTTGCCACGAGGTCGTTAAGCTCTCTGATATTTACCGTTTCACTCATAGGAATTTTGTATATTTAAAATATTATTTTTCTTAATCGTCTGCATTAAAAACGCATTAACCTTTTGTTTGGTTTACGCTACAAAAGTATAGAAACAAAACAGGTAAACGTTAAGACAGAGTGTTAAATTTATCTATCATTCGTTTACCCGTTTTAAGATTTAATCATTTTTAAGCAACCCCATTATTCATTTAATGCTTTATAAGCTTCTTGGTCTGCTTTTTTGAGTGATTCAGGGTTGCCGGCATCAATGCCATACTTTTCGGCAGGCGGTATTACCAGAACCATTCCGGTCTCCAAGTTGTTGGGATCCTTAATTTTCGACCGATTTTCGAGATAAATATATACCCAAAATCTGCTGTCGCCATAATGCTTGCGAGCCATCCTCGTCAGGAAATTGCCGGGGCGCACCGTGTCGGTAGCCGCTGTCGGTTGGGCTGCCTCTGCGGTTGCCTTTGCAATGCTATCTTGGGGAGCTATGTCAGCAATACTATCTTGCTTGGCTACTTCAACAATGCTGTCGCTCTGTACATCGGTCTCTACCGCTTCCACGGCAACGTCATCATGCGCCCCACCAACATATTCCGAGAAACCAAAACTTGTATAGCGATAGACTACATAACCTATCACGAATCCAAGCAGACACGCCGCAATAGCGGTAACGACCAACGTCAACGACGTATGGCCCAACCGTCGAATCGTAACGCGGCTTTCCGGCTCTAAAACTACGGATACCGGGGTATCGTAATCCCTCACAGTTGGCGTCGTCGTTGTAGCCATTGTTGCTACTGTAGGCTGCTCCGACGGAGTTGCTGCAGGTTGCTGCGATTGCATTTCTGCAGTGTTCTCCGATGAAGTTTCTATAGGTTGCTCCGACGGAGTTTCTATAGGAGTCGGAGCTTCAATGACGGTTTCCTTTTCGGCAACAGGCTCAGCCTCCACTGCCGTCGCCATATGAGGTTCTCTGAATCTTTCAGGAATTGGCGGTGGCACGACCTCTACATCGACCGCTGGAGCAACCGCTTCAGCCGAAGAGTTCTCAACAGGTTCAGCTTCTACCGATTCGGTAACAATCGGCTCTATGACAACAGGTTCAGCCAACACAGGCACTGTAACAGTCGGTTCAGCCGGTGTTGCTACTGTTTCGTTTATATTGCCTTCAAGTTCTTCGTCCGTAACAGATTCTGCTACCTCTACGGATTC
The DNA here is from genome assembly GCA_964514745.1 of uncultured Alistipes sp. Lineage (GTDB taxonomy): Bacteria > Bacteroidota > Bacteroidia > Bacteroidales > Muribaculaceae > UBA7173. Next base: position 8,007 of record CAZEST010000007.1, on the reverse strand, counting down.
AAACATGGCGAAGGGCTCGTTAACAGTCTCAGCCATCGAAGGCTCCGGAGCAAAGTCAACAGTCCGCTTGCCGTTAACATCGGTCACAACCTTAAAGGTACCCAGGCCGGCAATTCTAACCAAACCGTCAGTTGCCAACCCTTGCCCTACTACAACGGCAAATTCGCGCAAAAACTGTCCGGCTGCGTCTTCTCCACAGTCGACCTTAGCAGCCAGCAGTCTGATCAAGTCAGGCATTGGAATGGTTACGGCGTTCATTTGCCTCGGCCCTCCGCAACCTCATTTTTAAGCCTTCCTCCCGGAATAAATTCCAGTTCAATGGTTGGAGGCAACAACAGTCGGCGGCCGGTGGATAAGTCCTTTACTACCTTCTCATCGCGCTTTTCACCCTGAAACGAGCCGAAACCCGGTATAGCTATTCTATTTAGGTTGCGACACTCCTCCCCTATAATCCCGACAAATCCCTCCAAGAGCTTTTCCGCCGTGGAGTTCTCAAGATTAAGGCGTTGCGCCATTATATTTAGAAACTGTTTGTTGTCCAAAACCGTAATGAATGTTTTTATTGGTATATGTTATCTGCAAAGTTACGCAAAAAAACACTTTATCCCAATTTTTTACCCTTTTTGTAACACATTTCTATTTCCCTCCAGCCTTCGCCGACTGCTACTCTACCGCAGGAGCATCTTCAACATAGTCACTGTCTTCTGATGACTCAATTTCGAAATTATCTCCACGAGAGCGTGAACTATCAACATGATTACGTATGGACTGCAACAACGAAGTTGCTATTTCATCGCCTTGTGACGACGCCTTCTTTAACCAATTAACGCCCTCATTTATATCCTGTTCAACGCCATAACCATAGCAATAGAAAATCCCGGTCAAGCGCTGGGCATACATAGAATCTTGTTCGGCAGCTTTTTTATACCAACTAAAAGCCTCCTCATACTGTTCCAAATGCATATAGCAGTCGCCTATAGATGCTTGAATAAGGGCATACTCCTTTTCATCATCAGCTAAGTCCATATACCAGTCTAAGGCTTCGATCCATTTCTCCAGATGCTGGTAACACTCTGCTATTTTCAGTTTATAATAGCCCGGAGTAAAGGATGCATCATCCAACTGATAAGTATAAATATCGCGCCATAACCTAAGTGCTTCTGAGTAATCCTGCGCAACACCACGACCCTCGAAATACATAGACGCTAATTCTTCTTGAGCCTCTACATATCCTTGTTGCGCAGCCTTTTTATAATAACGGGCAGCATCAGAATCATCGTATGAATATTCCAAACCCATATAATACTCCGCCTTTGCCCAACCCAACTCTGCCATCACTGATGTCAAGAACTCGGATTTCAAAAATATCGTATTCGCACCAACTATAAGCAAGGCTATCACGCACAATGATATCAACGAATATTTTACAACCTTATATCGCCTGCTGTGAGTCGACTTGCGGTTGCTCTTCACACTCGAACTCTGTCGCTTGCCTTTATTGCCTAATCTTAAAGCTTGCTTTATATCTCCAATTATCTCGCTAACCGTAACGCGATGTTTTTTCTGCTTGGCCACTACTACCGGCGGTTTGGGCAATATCTTTTCCGTCTGAATCGGAACCGTTGGCGGTGCAGGGACAATCGTTTCCTTCTGAACTGGAACCGTGGGCGGCGCAGGGACAATCGTTTCCTTCTGAACTGGAACCGTGGGCGGCGCAGGGACAATCGTTTCTTCTTGAGCCGGCACAGTTGGCGCTTCGGGGTGATCTTCAACTTCCTGAGGCGCTTCGCCAACCAAGTTCAAAACATTTGCCATCGGCTTATTACTCCAATTCGATAAATTCCTCAGAAGTTTATCTACCTGAAGTTTGCTATTAATTTTTATGCAATCTATACGTCCAAAAGTAAACAAGAACCACCCCTTCAGACGTGAACCGGTTAACAATAGAGGGATAACGCGCTTCCCAATATTTTTGGCATACATTATCTCATTTTTAGCCCACTTTGATTTGATTGACGAATCAGACAATGCAAATATTACGCAATCAGAGCCATCTATCGCCGTAATAATCTTTTCGGCAAACTCATCGCCACTCTCTATTCCGGTTACGTCAAACCAGATATTCAAATCAGGAATACGTGATTGCAAAAAATCTACAAATGCTCTTACCTCGTCAATATCATGACGAGAATAGCTCATAAAGATGTCGTGTTTTACTCTTTCCATGGTTTTATTAATAATGTCCTCCGGCCTTTTCCGATTGCTAGTTGGCAAAATCGATAGAGAGGCCAAGCTGGAAGCGACGAGGATTCATCGGATAATGGGGCATCGAGAAGTAGTTATCGCCGGTAAGTCCCTGATTTACATGCGACATCATCAGGTAGAAGCGCACCTTCGACAGTCGACAGTTAATATAGAAATTCATGAAGGGATAATTACCGATCCATGCGCCATCGGTGTTATAAAACTGCATCGTGGCCGGTTGATAATTAACCGGCTTATAACGAGTATAGTAGTCACAGTCGAGTCCGAGTTGCATACGCAAGGTTGCTATTCGGAACGTTAGATACATATTCGAGTAGATAGCCAACTGAGGCAACGGGATTACATCCTCATTAGCCGATTTCTGATAGGTTATGCGGTTTTCCCAATGGAAACAGCCGGCATGGAGATCCTGGCTAAGCGTAGCTGAGAATACCTGTACGCTGCCGCCATACTGTTGCGGCAAGGAATTGCCATCGAAATAAAGGGCATTCTGCACGTTCTCTACCCCAGCCGAAAGCTTTGTCCAGGTCCAAGGAATTGCAATCTCGCCCCCAACGCGGAATGCACGCGTCTTTGAAAAGTCATTATCCCATACAAAATGGTTCGATAAGAAGTGCTGCATCAGCCACGGAGCCGACAAATTGGTAAACTTGCCCTCCGCACGGACGTTAACCGTATCGCCCAGGAGCGGAATCCTCGTAGTGATACCGCCGTTAACCTTTACTTCACCGGCGGCTTCGCCGATCAGTCCTAATTCGCCGGTTACATCATAGTTAAGGATGCGTCCTTTTTGCTTGGTCAGCTGCGCACCTACCCAGAGCAGGCTCTGCTTTTCATGATCCAACACTTCCGGATAAGGATTCGGAGCCAACACATTGTCGATATCTGCCATCTTATCGGCTACAAGCGTTTCCATCCCGTAGCGACGGAGTTCATACGTAGCATACGCCGACAGTCCGGCTTTAGCATACTTATTGAAGCCTTCCAACAGCGAGATGCCTACCGTATTGCGCAGACTCCAATAAGATTGGTTATCTAAGGTTTGGTCCGGGTTGAAATACGTATTGTCCCAATAGCTTACGTTCTCGCTGGCATTGTTGCTTTTAAACGTATGATTACTTTGGGTATATTTTAGGGTCCAGATAATCGATGTTACCGGGACGAGAGTGCGCTGTACTGTTGTATCGTTGATTTGAGTCTCTTCATAGAAACCCATCTTATAGCGACCATTAAAATAGAATTCGCCACCACTGACTTCGTTCTGCGTAGCATTCAAGCGAGTTGGAATCTGCTTGGCTTCAACAGAATTCTGTCCGCCCTGCACTTCCGCCGGGTCGGTAATATACAGGTCGTCGGTGATTCCGCCGTTATCCTGAGCGGTTAATGCATAATGGTAACCATAGGTTTGCATCTCAAAGCGGTCTCCAATATAGGAGACTTCGGCTCCCCAATTAAAATTCTTGGCAGCCTGATTGGAATACATTCCTTTGGAATATAGATAGTCCATCATAGCGCCAACCTGCCATTGCTTATTGGCATTGCCGGAAAAGATAAGCGAGAGATCGTCCTGACCGTTATCCTTGCCGCCTCCGAAGGAATATCCCATAAGGGTCATAGGTATGCGCGTATTGAAAAAGCGCACCTTATCTTCGCTCGGTATCCAATTCGATACCGCATCGCGAAACATAAAATCACTAATTTCCTCGCGATTAAAGTAAATCATATTATACCCCTCAGCGCAGTAGTTGCCCGTCGCTGCATATGCAGGCGATACGGTTTGGGGGATATAACGTAGCGAGTAATTAGTGTAGAGTGTATCAATAGCTGCCGGCTCTCGAAGCCCTAACGGAGGCATGAGTTTCCACGAATATGAGGGCTCAAGCACCGTTTTGCGCGCTCCGACAGGTAATGCAAAACCCATGACCGCCACGAGGACGGCCATGAGCAGTTTACGGGTAATGCTATTGGGAGAGGTCAATCTAAGCAATTTCTAAATGAGAATGGATAGAATTGAGCCTATTCTTCGCTTTTTCCTAATTAGATAAGATATTGCGAGGAGATAGATTCGTTGTTATGTACGCGACGGATTGTGTCGGCAAACATCTTAGCTACAGAGAGAATCGTAACCTTTGAGCACTCTTTCTGGAAGGGGATTGAGTTTGAGAAAATAATCTCGGTCAGTCCACACTGTTCAACACGCTCCGTAGCGGGATCGCTCATGATTGCGTGTGAGGCAAGCGCACGTACTGACTTTGCTCCTTCTGAAAGCATCAGGTCGGCAGCCTTGGTGATAGTTCCGGCGGTGTCAACCATGTCGTCAATGAGGATTACGTTTTTGTCCTTAACATCACCGATTACGGTCATGTTAGCAACAACATTGGCTTTCGCACGTTGCTTATGGCAAAGTACCAAAGGAACGTTTAAGAACTTAGCATAGTTGTTGGCACGTTTTGCTCCTCCTACGTCGGGGGTAGCAATTACCAAGTCGGGAAGGTTTAATTGTTGGATGTAGGGCAGGAATACGGTAGACGCATACAAGTGATCAACCGGGACATTAAAGAAACCCTGAATCTGATCTGCATGCAGATCCATAGTAATTACGCGGTCAACGCCGGCGGCTACCAGCAGGTCGCTGACTAATTTTGCGGCGATCGACACACGGGGCTTATCCTTACGGTCCTGACGAGCCCATCCGAAATAAGGAATTACGGCAATGACTGATTTGGCCGAAGCACGCTTCGCTGCATCAATCATCAACAGCAGTTCCATAAGGTTGTCGCAATTTGGGAATGTTGATTGTACGAGATAAACCTCGCAACCACGAATTGATTCTTCGTAAGATACTTCAAATTCCCCGTCGGCAAAGTGAAGAATATTCATCTTGCCGAGTTCGATGCCAAGGTCTGAACAGATTTCTTCTGCCATGTAACGCGATTTCGTACCTGAAAAGACCTTGATTGGCGGTAACAGTGGATTCATATTATTATGATATGAGCTTGGAAATGGTAGTGCAAAGTTAAGAATTATCCCTCGGAACGGCAAATATTTTTGCGTCGGTTATGTGTCGCAGAAAATTTCCACGCTACAGCGCCCCACGCTGCGATATGGGTCTCCATCTGAGCTTCACTGCTGATTATCAGGTCTGCTTCACGTCCGGAAATGAGCTCTTTACCTTTCTTTAGGCCCTCCTTTATGCCATACATATCAATGGCCAATGCCGGAATATTGACGGCAATTTCGGAAGCATGGTCGGAAAAATTAACCGCGATAAGGATAACCTCGTCACCACTGCGACGTAAAAACGCATAATGGCGATGAGGCGAAAAACGTGGATTCTCAAAGTTGACATACATCAAATCGAAGAATTCGCCTTCGGCTATGGCCTTCTCGTTGTTGAGCAAATTCAGAATATGGGCGTAAACGCCTCGCAAGTTTTTCTCCTCAGGATATGACTTGCCTCCATCCGCCTTGCCCCCGTTAAGCCAACGGCGCAAGGTTGGGATTGACCAATAGTCGAAAATCGTTGTGCGTCCGTCTTTGCCTGAGAAGCCCTCGGCATCCTCTGCCTTCTCGCCCAATTCCTGACCGGCATAAAGCATAAACGGCCCCGTTGATAGCATAGAGCTAACTACCAACGACGGCAATACCTTAGCTGCATCGCCGGCAAACTGCTCTGAAGCAAAACGCTGTTCATCGTGGTTTTCCAGGAAATTGAGCATCTTGGCTCCAATACCGTCAACGCGTTGCCAGCAGTCGGTAATCGTGGCCGAAGAATGGTTGTAGCACTGTACGGCGCGCAACGTATCGTACAGATTTACCTTATCGTAGAGATAATCGAAATGGCCGCGGTCCAAAAATTCGCGATATTGACCCAGATCGTAGATTTCAGCGATGAAAATCAGGTCGGGATAATTGGCCTTTACCTGCGGAATAGCCCATTCCCAGAACTCAACAGGCACCATAAAGACCATATCGCAACGGAATCCATCGATACCTTTTGAGGCCCAATAGCGCAGGATATGAAGCATCTTGAACCATGTGGGCGGTATGGGATCGAAATGACGGCTTCCGTCGCCATAATCCACACCGTAGTTCAGTTTTACCGTTTCATACCAGTCGTTGCGCGACGGGAACGCGTTAAAACAATCGTTGCCCGACGCCTTGGCCGGAAATTCTACATAATTATTAATGTCAAAACCGGGGCTAAACAGCTGACGAGGTATATAGTAGAAATTATTCTTCGGAGAGAAAAAGTAAGTTACATCATCCCCCTGGCCGAAATCCTCAATACCGGCAGGTGAGGCATCCGAATGATATCGGCGAGCAACATGGTTCGGAACGAAGTCAATCAACGCCTTCATACCGGCCGCATGAGTGCGCTCTAGCAGTTGTTCAAACTCCTTGATACGGTCAGGCACACTCTCAGCAATATCCGGATCTATATCGTAATAATCACTGATAGCATACGGCGAACCGGCCTTTCCCTTAACTACGCCGGGATTATCAGGCGTAATTCCATAGGCCGAATAATCCGTAGCATGAGCATGCTCTATAACGCCGGTATACCAAACATGGGTAACGCCCAACCCCTTTATCGCCTTCAAAACTCGAGGCGTAATATCGTTCAGCTTGCCGCAACCGTTCTCTTGGATATCACCATCCGGCCGACACGCCTCATTCATGTTGCCAAACAGACGTGGCAACAACTGATAAATTACAGGTTTCTCAACATTCTCCACAGTTGATTTCTTCGAGGCAACAGGCTTACTATTTTTCATTATTTACCGTTATTTTTAGCTGATTATGCCGGTTAAGCCACTCCCTAATCGCCTTATGAGCAGCAGCGTAACCGCTAAGATATACCTTACGGATATCCTTTAGATTAAACACCTGATAACTAGCAATATCAGGCGTCTTAATAACCAAGTCACACATCTTCATATCGTTGACCTGGTTTGACTTTGCCATCAAATTATAACTGCGGATGGCAACATCAAATATAGAATTTTTGAACTTATACTTACTCAGTGGCGAGACATTTACGCCTATCAGCGTCTGGCATTTCTCCCTAATAATCCATGCCGGCAGATTACGCAGTACCCCTCCATCAACATAGTTCGTACCATTAATCTTTACAGGTTTAAAAACTATTGGAATCGAACACGACGCCATTACGCGCTCTGCCAGCGAACCGGAATGAAACTCCACGGGTTCTCCGCTGTCGAAATCAGTTGCGCCTACAAACGTCGGGATAGGTAAATCTTCCAAGTTTTCAACCCCGGTGTTTTTTTGCAAGAACTTCTTAAGGCCGGGAAGCTTTAGCAAACCTCCCCCATCTCTGACCGCAAAACTACAAAAATCATGAACCTTCACATTCGCAAACAAGTTCATGATATCATCCGGAGCAACCCCTGCACTATACAGAACTCCAACAATCGAACCGGCCGACACACCGGCAATAACATCCGGTCGCAGTCCAAACTCCTCTAAAGCCTTTAGCGCACCGACATGAGCAAAGCCTCGCGCACCGCCTCCACTCAAGGCAATGCCCAACTTATAAGGCCTCTCATTCATCGCATTCTCAGCAGGCCTCTTCTTTCGAGTCATTTCATAAGAGTTCTCCATCGAAGCATACTTTCCTCACCACAAAGTTACTCATTTCTCCGAAAACTTCCAATAGTTGCCGCCGGTATAAACGCAGAGAACCCCGGACGGTGCGGACCGTTCGGGGTTCTTGGGGGC
>CAZEST010000006.1:16516-30044 GCA_964514745.1 uncultured Alistipes sp. | reverse complement strand
TGCTGGTTGTAAAAGCAATGTACATCTCGCCCGAAGAACCCAAGATTGAGAAGTTCCGCACCTCTTGCCCCGAACGTCTCGGCCTGTGGATCACCGTTGCCGGCATCATCGCCCTGGGTATCGTAAGCTACTTCTACGGTTCCATCTTCGATGCTGCCTCCATCTCAAACCTCTTCGGTTTTATCGCATAGTTAACTCCTAACCAGTTATATCAAACGCGGCTAACCAACGATTTTACGTGGTTAGCCGCGTTTGCTTTGTGGCCTAAAATGCCGAGAATATTTGTATCCTACAATACCGGAGATTATGAGAGGCCTTCAATGTTGTTGTTGACGATGTCGATGCGGAGGGCCTGCGGACTCTTGGGAAGGCCCGGCATGCGGAGGATATCGCCGGCAATCAGTACCAGCATTTCTGCGCCGTTGTTGATGACGATGTCTTGTACGTTTAATTCGAAGTCGGTAGCAACGCCGTAGCGCTTAGCATCTGTCGAGAATGAGAATTGCGTCTTCGCCATGCAAATTGGGTAGTGACTGATGCCCAAAGCGTCAATCAGTTTGAGCTTTTTGCGAGCCGTTGGGGAGAAGGTAACGCGCTTTGCGCCGTATAGGTTGCAGGCAACCTTTGTAGCTTTCTCCGTTACGCTGTCGGCATCGGCGTAAGCAAATTCAAGCGGTTTAGAGGGGTTCTCTTCGATGGTTTTTACTACCAGGTTGGCCAGGTCAACGGCTCCTTCGCCTCCCTCACAGAAGGCGTTATTTAGGGCAAACCCTACTTTCAAGGTTTGTTGGCAATGGTCGCGCACCATGTCTATTTCGCGGTCGGTGTCGCCGGCATAGCGGTTGAACGCAACGATTACGGTTTGGCCGAATGATTGCAGGTTGCTAATATGCTTGTCGAGATTTTCCAGACCTTTGCGCAGCCCTTCGGCATCCGGTTCCTTGATTTTGTCTAAGGCAACGCCCCCGTGCATTTTCAGGCCTTGAGCTGTTGCTACGATTATCGTGAGCTTTGGATTCAGGCCGGCATAGCGGCATTTAATATCGTAGAATTTCTCGGCTCCGAGGTCGGCACCGAAGCCGGCTTCTGTGATTGCGTATTCGCCGAAGGTCATTGCCATCTTGGTTGCCAATACGGAGTTGCAACCGTGGGCTATGTTGGCGAACGGGCCGCCGTGGACGAAGGCTGCTGTGTGTTCGGTTGTCTGAACAAGGTTGGGGCTAAGCGCATCGCGCAACAGCACGGTGATAGCGCCGGCAACGCCCAGGTCTTTTACCGTAAACGGCTTGTCATCGTAGGTATAGCCCAGCAGGATGTTCTCGATTCGACGTCGCAGGTCGGCTTCATCCTTAGCCAGGCAAAGAATTGCCATTATTTCAGAGGCCGGCGTAATATCGAAGCCCGATTGCTGTGGCAGACCATTGGTACGTGGTCCCAGTCCGGTAACGATGGAGCGCAGTGAGCGGTCGTTAACGTCGAGCACTCTGCGCCAGAGCACCTCCTTCAAGCCTCCTTCGCTGCCCTGATTCTGGTAGATATAATTATCCAATAGGGCCGAAATCATATTGTGGGCCGACGTGATAGCATGGAAATCGCCGGTAAAGTGCAGGTTGATTTTGTCCATGGGGAGCACCTGAGCGTATCCTCCTCCGGCGGCTCCTCCCTTCATGCCGAAGCATGGACCGAGCGATGGCTCGCGAAGTGCAACGATAGCACGTTTGCCAATCTTGTTTAACCCTAAGGCCAATCCGATAGAGACCGTAGTCTTTCCGATTCCGGCCTTGGTAGGGGTTATTGCGGTAACCAGAATCAGGTTGCTCTTTGCAATCTTTTCGTCATCGATTAGCGAGCTGGGGACCTTGGCAATATACTTGCCGTAATTTTCGAGATGGTCAGTTGGAATGCCTACCTCATTTGCTACCTCTTGGATTTTTTTTAGCTCAATGCTACGTGCAATCTCAATGTCTGTTTTCATGTTTGTGGTGTGGGGGTGTGTGGAAGTGGTGTTTCACGCTACAAAGATACGGAAAAAAAGCGAGCCCGGAACACAATATCCCAGACTCGCCCTCACTATATACTACTTTTTTCCTGTTTTCGTAGCTGATTATCCGCAGTGGAAGAAGCGAGCAACCAGTTCTTCCATCTTCTTGGGATTGTTCTTTGCTTCGGTCATTATCTTTGCTTCGTCGAAACTGGTTAGACGGCTGATTACGCCATCGATGGCGCGCGACGGGAATACACCCTTGGCTTCAAATAGTTCGCGCTTGGCATCGAGGCATTTAGCCGATTCTTCGCAGCTGGTAGGCAACTGCTTGAGGCCGTTGAGTTTGGCGGCGTTTTCCGGCTTGTGGATGTCAACGTCAACGTAGTTCTTTTCGGCGATTTCCAGTGCATCGGCAATTTCAAAACCGTGGCGGCAGGCAACAGCCAGGCCTGCAATCAGCAGATAGACATTTGCCGAGCCGTCGGCCGAGCGGATTTCAACGGTTTGCTTGCGTGAGGATTGCTCGAAGGCATCGCCGCCGCATGAACCCGGGTTGGCGATTGCACACATATCGCGGTTGGATGTCCAGCCCAGCGGAACGCGTACCAATACCGAGCGGTTGCGGTCGCCCCAGCAGATGTTGGTCGGCGCTTCTTGATGGGGCACCAGGCGGAAGTATGATGTAGGATTGGCGTTGCCGAAGGCGGTGATAGCGTCGGCACTGACCATCATGCCGGCGATAGCTTTGCGAGCAACGTCGCTGAGCGTGCGGTCGGCGTTGAGCATCATGTTCTTGCCGTCCTTGGTAATGCGCATATGGATGTGGAGGCCTGAACCGGCTTTGCCCGTAGTAATCTTCGGCGCAAAGGTTACGTCGAGGTCGTTCTTGTGGGCCAGGTTGCGGATGATCCATTTTGCGAGGACCAGTTGGTCGGCAGCCTCTTCTGCTCTTACGGGCAGGAATTCGATTTCGTTTTGCTCGTAGTTTGTGCCGTTGATGGTAAAGTTGCCAACTTCCGAGTGGCCATATTTGATGGTTCCGCCGGCTTGGGCGATGTAGCTCATACACTTCGTGCGGAAATCGTTAAACTTAGCGAACGGACCCGATTCGTGATAACCTTTCTGGTCAGTTGCGGGGAATGATCCGCAATCGGGGGCAATAACGTAAAATTCCAGTTCGCCCATGGCTTCAAATTGCATGCCGGTTGTAGCGCGGAATTCGTCGCAAGCTTTTGCAAGGATATTTTCGGGTGCAAGGTCGAGCTGGTTGCCATCCTTATCGAAGAACGAGCAGAGCATCGTTACGGTAGGAATTTCAGCAAAGGGGTCGCGGAAGGCGGTCCTGAATCGGGGAATCACGTAGAGGTCGCTGTTGCCGGCTTCTATATAGGAGAATAGGCTGGACCCGTCAACGCGTTCACCGGTTGAGAGAATCGTCTGGAGATACTCGGCATTATTGATTACGAAGTTAAGCGTTTTCAGACGGCCGTCTTCTGCCGGATACATGAAATTGATCATTTCAATTCCTTGCTCTACAATATAACGGACTATGTCGTCTTTTGTGAACTCTCTGGCCGGTTTACCCAGAGTAGCTACGATGTGATTTTTGTTGAGAAGAATTTCGTTGTTCATGGTAATATATGAGATAGGTTCCGCAAATATAATGATTAAATTTTCGAATTGCGAAAATAATCGGCAAAAATCTGTTGGAATTTAGTTATTATTTGTTAACCATTTATATTTGTCGAAAAAAATCGTAAATTTGTTCGGTTTTAATCTAACTTTTCTTGCATACACCCATGAAAAATCCCGTTCAGATTACGCTACAGAATATTTTAGACAGTACGCTGCGTATGGCCGTATGGTTTGCAACGTTTATTATTGCGTTACCTTTATATGGCGAGTCGGTTGCCGACAAGTTGCTGGCAAATCCGCATCTTGCCGGTAATAATTTATTAGCTTACCCCGATTCGGGGCTACCTCAGTTATCGTTGCCCCCGGCCGGTTACCAACCGTTCCATATCGAGCATTATGGTCGCCACGGTAGTCGCTGGCTGATAGGTGCGGCCGACTATCAGGGCCCGGTCACGACGCTGCAAAGAGCAGCGCAGCGCGGATGCCTTACGCCGGAGGGTGCAACGCTTCTCGGCCTTTTGGAGGCTGTGGCTGCAGATGCTGCCGGCAACTACGGACGTCTAACCAAGCTCGGCGCTGAGCAGCATCGAGGCATCGCTCGGCGTATGTTTGCCAACTTCCCGGAGGTTTTTGCCGGGGAAGCAAGGGTTGATGCGCGTTCAACGCAGGTAGCTCGTTGTATGCTTTCAATGTCGAACGAGTTGGTTGAGTTGGCAGCGCTGAATCCCTCGCTACGGATTTCGATGGAAGCCGGTGACTGTTTGCAGCCTATTCTGAATGCTTGTGAGTTCGATACCGTAGCCATCCGAATTAAGAACTCTACATGGCCCGAGCTGCAGCGTTATGAGCGACTGAAGCTTAATCCGGTTCCGTTTGCTCAGCGGTTGATATCTGATAGCGAATTCGTTGCGGATAGCGTAAATGTCTATGATTTTTTCAATCGAGTGTTTGAAATAGCGTTGAATGAGCAGAATCATCAACGCTGCGACTCTCTGTTGCACTTCTTTACGCCGGAGGAAATCCTGGAGAAATGGGAGGCAAGCAATGCTCGCTGGTATCTTCAGTATGGCTATGCTCCTCAAACCGGTCGCAGGATGCCTCGTATGGAGCAAAATCTCCTCGATGATATCCTAAGCCATAGCCTGGAGGCTATAAACGATGGGAAATGTAGCGCTACGCTTCGTTTCGGCCATGATACCGACTTATTGCCGCTGGCTTGTCTGTTGCATCTCGATGGATTAGACTGCGAAATTGCCGACCTCGACTCTATTGCCGAACGCTGGCAAGCTTATCGGATGTTCCCGATGGCCGGTAATATCCAGATAGTATTCTATCGCAAACCTGGCGATTCCGCCGCTCCGACATTGGTAAGGGTGCTTCTCAACGAGCGTGAAGCACGGTTGCCCTTGACGGCATTCCCGTCAACAGCTACCTTCTATCGCTGGGATGATGTCAAAAAAATGCTTGTCAGTGATAGGGAAGAGGGGGCGGATTCGGTAAGTAATCGCTAACTTTGCGGAGAATTTTACCCAACTACAAAGAATGGATTGCGATGAAGATAATAGAAATGTTTAAGGATAGGGCAGAGGTTCAGGCTCTTACAACGATGGTTGGATTCAATGCTTGCCATTATGCCGGAGCTGATGCTCTGTCTGTTGCCAACGATAAGGCTGAGCTGGCTCGGCTGATGAATGTCGATGTTGAGAACCTTTTTATTCCACGTCAGGTCCATTCTGCTAACGTTGCCATGCCGGGCGAGGACCTCGAAGGGGTTGACGCTATGGTTACCAATCGGCGCGATTGCGTTATAGCCGTTAACACGGCCGATTGCCTGCCGTTGCTGTTGGCCGACATCGAAGCCGGAGTGATTGCTGCCGTGCACTGCGGTTGGCGCGGTACGGTAGGCGGTATTGTCCAGGCTGCCGTAGCCCGTATGGAAAGTCTCGGAGCAAAGCCGTCGCGCCTGGTAGCTGCAATAGGTCCCTGCATTGGCCCGGAGTGTTTCGAGGTTGGCGAGGAAGTTGCTGTGCAGTTTCCCGATGCTACGGTCGTTGGTGGTTATGCCAAGCCGCATGTAGACCTGGCCGGAGCTGTAGCGCTGCAGCTTGCCGAGCTCGGCGTTAATCCGCGGAATATTCCCCGCCCTGTAGCGTGCTCCGTGTGCGACCGGCGCTTCCACTCCGTGCGCCGCGAAGGACGTCAACTTCCCTACCGAACGCTAACAGCAATTCGCTTGCGTTAGCCTTGATTATTGCTCGTTGGCAAGGGTTCGGAATTTACAATGTTAACTTATTGAATCAGTACTTGTTAATGAGTTTGTATATATCACATATTTTCCTTAACTTTGCACTTGATTACCAAAGGAGAAATTAAAGGTTACGGATTTGTAACTTTTTATATCTTAGAAATAATAAATAGCAAGAATATAGTATGTGTGGAATTGTAGGTTATATCGGGAATCGTCCCGCCTATGAAATTCTGATTAAAGGGCTCCATCGCCTGGAATATCGTGGTTACGATAGCGCCGGTGTTGCTATGGTTAGCGACAGCGGCAAGCTTAATATATACAAGACTCGTGGAAAGGTTGACGATCTCGAACGCTACTGCCGTGAGAAGGAACTCGATGGCACCATCGGTATCGCCCATACCCGTTGGGCTACCCACGGCGAACCCAACGACATCAACGCTCACCCCCATCTGAGCCACTCCGGTAAACTCGCGTTAGTCCACAACGGTACTATCGAGAACTACAACGTTTTAAAGGACGCGCTGATCATGCAGGGCTGCGAGTTCAAGAGCGAAACCGATACGGAAGTTCTCGTTCAGCTAATTGAATATATCAAAGATACCAACAACTGTACGCTGGTTGAAGCTGTCCGCGAAGCCTTGAAGGAGGTTGTCGGTGCTTATGCTATTGCAGTTGTCGATACTACCGAACCCGACACGGTTATCGGTGCACGCAAGAGTTCGCCGCTGGTGCTCGGTATCGGTAAGGATGAGGTGTTCCTCGCATCGGATGCTACCCCTATCATCGAGTATACCAACAAGGTTGTTTATCTCAACGACGACGAAATCGCAATTATTCGTCGCGGCGAACCCCTGAAAATTATCACAACCGACAACGAAGATGCTAAAATCGACATCAAGACTCTGAAGATGTCGGTTTCTCAGCTTGAAAAGGGAGGCTATCCTCATTTCATGCTGAAGGAAATCTTTGAGCAACCGCGCACGATTCGCGACTGCGTACGCGGGCGTATCGGCAACTCCGGTTCGAAGGTTACGCTGTCGGGCGTTATTGAACATGCCTACAAATTCCTCAATGCCAAGCGCATTATCATCGTAGCGTGTGGCACGTCGTGGCACGCCGGCCTTATCGGTAAGCGCCTTTTGGAGGAGTATTCTCGCATCCCTGTTGAGGTTGCTTATGCCAGCGAGTTCCGCTACAGTAACCCGATTGTATGCTCCGATGATATCGTAATCGCTATCTCTCAGTCGGGCGAGACGGCCGACACTTTGGCAGCAATCCAGATAGCTAAGGAGCGCGGTGCCTTCGTCTACGGTGTTTGCAACGTAGTAGGTTCCTCTATTGCCCGTGCTACCGATTCCGGCACGTATATTCATGTTGGTCCGGAAATCGGTGTGGCTTCAACAAAGGCCTTTACCGGCCAGGTTACCGTGCTGACCATGTTGGCGTTGGCTATCGGCCAGTTGCGTAAGACGGTCAACGACGAGCAGGTTAAGCAGGTAGTTTGCTCGCTGCGCAAGCTTCCCGAACTTATCAAGGAAACTCTGAAACTCAACGACAAGATTGAACACCTGTCGGGCATCTATACCTACGTTCATAATTTCCTCTATCTGGGCCGTGGCTACAACTATCCGTCGGCTCTCGAAGGAGCTTTGAAGCTCAAGGAAATCAGCTATATCCATGCTGAAGGCTATCCCGCAGCCGAAATGAAGCATGGCCCGATTGCTCTGATTGACCGCGAATTGCCTACGGTTGTCATTGCGCCTAACGATGATCTTCACGAAAAGATTATCTCCAATATCCAGCAGGTTAAGGCTCGTGGCGGTGCGGTTATCGCCGTTGTTACCAAGGGCGACACAACCATCAGCGAAATCGCTGACCATATCATCGAGATTCCCGAAGTGCCCGAATGTATTTCGCCGGTAATCGTGTCGATTCCGCTGCAGCTGCTGGCTTACCATATTGCCGTAAAGAAGGGTTGCAACGTCGACATGCCTCGTAACCTGGCTAAATCGGTAACCGTTGAGTAAATCTTACGTATCATACGTCTTTCCAAAGATGAAAAAATATCTCGTGACCGGGGGCGCCGGTTTTATTGGTTCGAACTTCGTAAAATATCTGCTGAAGGAGTATGGCCGGGATGTTGAAATCCTGGTTCTCGATGCCTTAACCTATGCCGGCAATCTGCTGACTATCAAGGATGAACTGGAATTGCCAAACGTATCGTTCGTAAAGGGCGATATCGGCGATGCGCAGTTGGTTGAGAAGTTGATGGCCGAGTTCGATCCGGATTATGTTGTCAACTTTGCGGCTGAAAGCCATGTTGACCGCTCGATATCTAATCCGCGCCTTTTCCTGGAAACTAACATCCTGGGTACGCAGACCTTGCTGAACGCTGCTCGCCGGGCATGGCTTCTCCCCGGCAAACCGGGCGAAGCACCCCGATATCGCGAGGGAAAGAAATATCATCAGATCTCAACCGATGAGGTCTACGGCTCGCTGTCGCGTGAGCCGGGCGATGCTAAGCCGTTGGTGCTGACCGAGGCTGTTGCCAATGTCGTGAAAGGTCGCGACAATTTGCAGACCTTCGGCACCGGTTTCTTTACCGAGCAGACACCGCTGGCCCCGCGTTCGCCCTATTCCGTGTCGAAGACGTCGGCCGATATGCTCGTGATGGCTTATCACGAAACCTACGGCTTGCCCGTTACCATCACTCGCTGCAGCAATAACTACGGCCCCTACCACTTCCCCGAAAAACTCATCCCACTGGTAATTAAGAATATCCTTGAGGGTAAGAAATTGCCCGTTTACGGCAAGGGAGAGAACGTACGCGATTGGCTCTACGTTGAGGACCACTGCAAGGGTATCGACATGGTGCTGCGTCGTGGTCGCATCGGAGAGGTTTACAACATTGGCGGTTTCAACGAGGAGCAGAATATCTCTATCGTCAAGCTGATTATCGCAATCGTCCGTCAGTTGATGGAGGAGAACCCCGAATATCGCTCGCAGCTGGCTATCCCCGTGGAGGATATCAACGAGAGCCTGATCAGCTACGTAACCGACCGCCCCGGCCATGATATGCGCTACGCTATCGACCCCGAGAAGATCGCTACGGAGCTGGGCTGGTATCCCGAAACATCTTTTCGCGAGGGTATCCTAAAGACGGTAAAATGGAACCTCGATAACCGCGCCTGGATTGACTCGGTTTCGTCGGGTGAATACCAGAAATTCTACGAACAACTATACGGCAACCGTTAACGCTATATACCAACAATAATGAAAGGCATCGTGCTCGCCGGAGGATCCGGCACTCGGCTTCATCCGATAACTCGCGCTATCTCTAAGCAGCTAATCCCTGTTTGTGATAAGCCTATGATTTATTATCCGATTTCGGTGCTGATGCTGGCCGGTATAAGGGAGATTCTGATAATCTCTACGCCGGCCGACCTGCCGGCATTTCGCCGTCTGCTGGGCACCGGCGAGGATCTGGGCGTTAAGTTCTCCTATGCCGAGCAACCGCGCCCGGAGGGGTTGGCCCAGGCGTTTATCATCGGCAGGGAATTCCTGGATGGCGACAGTGTGTGCCTGGTGCTGGGCGATAATATCTTCTACGGTCAGGGCTTTACGGCAATGCTGCGCGATGCACTGCAGACGGCCGAACAGCGCTGCGAGGCTACGGTATTTGCCTACCCCGTAAAGGATCCGCAGCGCTACGGCGTAGTTACTATCGGACCTGACGGCCGAGCCGTTAAGATTGTTGAGAAACCAACCAGGCCGGAGAGCGACAAGGCGGTTGTTGGCCTATATTTCTATCCCGGCAACGTTGTTGACGTTGCTGCAGCTGTAGAGCCATCGGCTCGTGGCGAATTGGAGATTACCTCTGTCAACCAGGAGTATCTTAATCGCGGCAAGCTCAACGTAAAGTGCTTTGGCCGCGGATTCGCCTGGCTCGATACCGGTACGATTGACTCGCTGATGGAGGCCTCCAACTTTATTCAGGCTATCCAGAAGCGTCAAGGCTTCTATGTTGCCGCCCTCGAAGAGGTTGCCTATCGCCGGGGCTTTATCGACGCCGCTCAGCTGCGCCGATTAGCAATGACGATGCTCAATACCGACTACGGACAATATCTACTGAATCTTACCCAATCATCAAAATAATGCTACGTTATCCCTTCCTCGAACTTGCTACGGTTAATGCGCCCTTCATGGACGAAATCCAACGAAGAATTAGCGGTGTGCTTGCTTCCGGAAGGTATATCGGTGGGCCGGAAGTGGCCGAACTGGAGCAACGCTTGGTTCGGCTTACCGGACAAACCTACGCCATAGGCGTCAGCAACGGATTGGATGCTCTGCGCCTTATCCTGCGTGCCTACCTCTTGCTGGGCAAGATGCAGCCGGGCGACGAGATTATCGTGCCGGCCAACACCTACGTAGCATCCGTCTTGGCAATCACCGATGCCGGGCTCACACCCGTGTTGGCCGAACCGTCGGCCACAACCTCCAATCTCGATCTCGACCGATTGGCCGAGTACCTTACACCGCGCACCCGTGGCGTGATGGTTGTCCATCTCTATGGCCGTACTTGCTGGAGCGAAGCCCTGGAGCAATTTGCCGAGAAACATAACCTCAAGATTATCGAAGACAACGCCCAAGCGATTGGTGCGTCATTTAAATCTACAACTGGGCTCCGACGTCGTACAGGCGGTTTGGGCGATGCCGGTGCTTTCAGTTTTTATCCTACAAAGAATATCGGAGCATTGGGCGATGCCGGTGCGGTAACCACGTCCGACTCCGAATTGGCTACTGCCGTCAGAGCCTTAGCGAATTACGGCTCCGATAGGCGCTATCATAATATTTATCAGGGGTTTAACTGCCGATTAGATCCTATGCAGGCCGCCGTGCTCAACGTAAAGCTCCCCCACCTGGATAGCGAAAACGACCTGCGCCGACAGATAGCGCATATCTACCTCAGCGAAATCAGCAACCCCGAAATTACCCTTCCGATTGAGCCAGCTGACCCCATGGAAATGGTATGGCATCAGTTTGTAGTCAATGTAGAGCGCCGTGAGGACTTTACCGACTACCTTACCGCCAACTCTATCGGATGGGATATCCATTACGCTACACCCCCTCATCGCCAACCCTGCTACAGCGCCCTCGGCAGCAGCGCCCTGCCGCTCCCCATTACCGACCGGTTGGCTGCCACCTGCGTCAGCCTACCCATCACGCGCTGTACCTCCCCCGACGATGCCCACGCCATCGCCTCCCTCCTCAACGCCTTCCGTTAATTCCGGCCTCCCTCATCACCGGCGCAAGACATTCTCAAAAAATTACAAAAAGTAACGAGAATAATTTGTATCTTTGCATCACATAAATAGATGACCCTCAGATAAAGGCTACAGACTAACGCTAAAACGGACGCAACCATGAAAGAATATATTACAATAAAGAACTTCGGACCACTGACGAATATTCAGAATCTCGAAATTAAGCAATTTACTCTGCTGATTGGTGAGTCTGCAAGCGGAAAAAGTACGCTGATGAAGGTCGTGGCTATGATGCGCTATCTGTACAAGATGGCAAATATCCGTTCATATCTTAACCGCTCCAACATTGCGAAATCGCCCTTCAGAATACGCCTTGATTCGATGATGAAGCGTCAAGGGATGAGCAAAATGTTCTCAAAGGATAGCGTCATTGTCTACAGTGTTGTGATGAATGATGAACGGCAATATGACATACGCATTGAAAACGGTGTGCTGAAAAAGACGGAAATCATTGAGAAAAAGCATCTTATTTTCTGCAAAGATTCATACATTTCCGAGAACCGCAACATTATTCCAACCTGGACACAAACCTCATGGAAGAACAAAGGGGCTACATTGGGCTTCTACTTCCATGAAACGAACGATGACTTCGGTCGTGCATCAGAGGGCGACAAAGAGCTGGTTATGGACTTTGTTGGCATGAAGATGATAATCACTCACCCCAAGGGTAAACCTACGCGCTATCAGATCGTTCCGACTGATAATCATCATGCTCCGATAGAACTTACAGAGGCGTCTTCAGGTATACAAACATCCGCTCCGTTGGCGCTGATAGTTGACTACTTTGCCCGTGGTTTTTCGTTTAAGGATGCCTTCAACCGCTCAGTGATGAGCTACTTATTTGAAATGGACGACCTCAGCAAGTTTAAGGCTGTAACCGAGCCAACAACTTTGCCCAAGGTGGTAGACATCCATATTGAGGAACCGGAATTAAGCCTGTTCCCGGATGCCCAGTGCAAACTTATAGAGCGGATTTTCAATACTGCTCTTCATGCCGAAGGTGATCGCGCCCTCAACATCATGCTTGCCACCCATAGTCCCTATATCTTGAACTACCTCAACATTGTGCTCAACCAAACTCAAGAGGGGAAGGCAAGGCTTACGCCTGAGAATTTGGCGGTGTATCGCATCTATGAAGGAACAACGCAGAATCTCGTTGCCAAAGACGACAAAGGACGCGATATTGTCGACAGCTATGACCTCGCCGAGATGATGAGTAAAATCTATAACGAATTCATCCAGCTTGGCATATGATTGGTTATTTTTTAAAGTATACGCTGCCACAATATTATGGTCTAAATCCACAGACTGTAGTTGTCAACTTATCCCGACATCACACCCCGTTTACGGAGGTCGATCTCAAGGCGTGCAATGCAGCGCAGGCAAAAAATTATCCCGAGGGAGTATTCAATAAGTTTGAACAAATATGCAAGCCATGTGAGAAGATTGTACTGAGCGTAAATAACAATAATCAGGATATAACAGTAGTTCAATTTGAGGATTATGTAAATTCTCTACCTGCAAAAATAATAGATAGACAAAAACGTTGCGACCTTCTCATGACAGATGGAGAGATACACCATAAAATAGTTTTCTGTGATTTATGCTGTTACGACGATTATTATATCGAACCAAATAATGGGAATCAGTACCCTGAAGGGAAAAGGGCGGAAGCACGCAAGAAAATGGCTGCCTCTGTAGAAATGCTCCTCGGTATGCCACTTCTGGAGCATTATATTCTGACTTTTGGTGAAAAGATTTGTCTGTTTGCTTACAGATCATACAGTACTCAACAACCAACGATGGCTCAAAGAGGCAAGGCAGAGGCAAATATGCAAGCTATGCTGACAACGGCGTCATCTGTTAGCGGGCAGATTGTCTCACAAGACAACGTAATGAACCATAATTTTACCTTTGTCCAAAACAAATATCCATCCGTATATCAGTGGTAACATCTGGGTAGGCCGTTTGTAATCTGAGAAATGAGAAAGGATCATCGAATAGGTTCTGTGGAATCTGTGTAATCTGCGAGAGATTATTTCCGCACCGAATGGGGTATTTCCAAAATTGGGGGGGGTAGGCTGCCGATTATGGCATGGGGAGGGGGTAGGGAGGAAATCAGACTAAACGAAAGAAAAGCAGGATAGAATAAATAGAATTAACACTATTTAACTCTGGCTGCGATATAATTTTTGAAATTTTATATAACTTTGCGTCAACAAAGTACCGAAAATCTAAGGCCATTCTCGACCGCATTTTCTCTACATTATACTAGAAACTTTCATCATCGCAATTCATCGAGCTTGCGATTATACTAATTCAAACTAAAACTTCTAC
>CAZEST010000006.1:0-16416 GCA_964514745.1 uncultured Alistipes sp. | reverse complement strand
CATCATCGCAATTCATCGAGCTTGCGATTATACTAATTCAAACTAAAACTTCTACAAACATGGCAAATGATTTAAAACTATACAGATACGAATGAGACCTGAAATCGGCTAACCACCCCTCCTTCTCCTCTCTCTCCACCTATCAATCAACTAAAACTTATCACAATCATGAAAAAACTTCTACTCCTTTTGGCGGTGCTATGTAGTGGCGTCTTGTGGGCATCGGCTGATACCGTAACGGTAGCACAATCTGATTTTACAAGTGCGAACTCACAAAAAAGCTATGTTACCTCTTACTTTGAGGTAGCGGTCAGTGGCAATAAATTTCAAGCCAAACAAATCAACCCCAGTACAGGACAGATTAAGGTTAATGCTAACGGAGCAAGTGGTTTTAACTTTTACAACACAACCGCCTTACCCGGTATCTCAAAAATCGTGATGACTACCGATGCATCAACGCAAGGTACGTATTATGTTGCAACCGGTGATTCCGAAATATCATCTTCAGTTACAGCATCTACCAGTGGAGCAGTAAAAGGTACCAATTCCGGCAAAACAACCACATTTGTACTAACCTCTCAACAAAGCTACTTCCACTTCAATCTTACGTCTAACGGCTCCGGTACCGTTAAGTTAACCAGTATCGTTATTACTTACGAAGGTGGCGTGTTGGAACTGGGCAACATTTCCGGCTCCTATGGCGAAGGCGATGATGCCGTAGCTATTGAGAGCGACAAGTCGTACGAAATTGAGCAATATACCTCGCTTAACTTTGCAGCCGAAAACGCAACAGCTATCACAGTAAAAGTAGGCGACGGCGATGATGCTCCAACCTCAACCTTCGACAGCAACACGGCAACATGGACACCTGACCCGATGGATGAAACTCCGGTAACTGTTACTGCCACACGCGGCGACCAGAGCTCCTCCCTGTCGTTCAAGCTGAAAGTAAACAAATCGGAATACAGCTATGCAAATTGGTATACAACCGGCATTGGTAGCACAAGCCAAGGGAACAAAGATGCAGGCACTATAATTACACTTTCTCTTAGCGACGATAGCGATGCCGGTACATGGACTGTAACATCTCCCAATAAATACTATATTGGCGTCAACGGAAACTCGGTTCAGTTGGGATCAGGTACCAACCCATTCAAGAGCGGTACAATAACCCTGTCCGACTCAGAACTCAAAGCTAATGCTGAAATCACGGAAATTTCAGTTACCGGTTATACTGCCGAATCAAATTCACTGACCGTAACCATTGACGGACAAACAGCAGGCACTATTACCATGCCGACGGCTTCCGCCACAACAACTTTGAATGGCTTCAACTTGGTTGGCAACAAGATTGTGCTGACATCTGCCAGCAATCCCTCCAAAGCAATGTATTTAGGCGGCATTACTATCAAATACAAAGAAGTTGAAGTTGCTGCCCCCGGCGAAGTAGCGATGACTGCCGACCAGGAGGTAACAAACGATTCAGATATTCTCACTCTGATCGAAGGCACCAAGCTCACCTTCACCTCTGAAGGTGCTACCTATATGGCTGTTCGCAATCAGGATGGCGATGCACCCGTGGTTATCGTTGAAGCTTATGGCCCGGAGGTAAGTTGGACGCCAACGATTGATGATAACGAACTCACGTTCGACGTAATCGCCAGCAACGCCGGCGGCGAAGCTACCTACAGCTTAACCCTTCTCGACATTCAGGCTAAGAAAGTAGAAATGGGCGAAATCAAGGTTGTTTACGGCGACGATGCTACCGAGGTTGGCGAAGATCCGGTAGTTGTTGACGAACAAACCGAGTTCACCATCTCATGCGAAAATGCTCGCTCATTCGACGTTCAAGTTGGCGAAGCCGATGCCGAAACCCTGACCGGCGAGAAGGTAACCTGGACTCCTGCAATCACCGCAGCCACAACCGTTACCATCACCGCCCGTCGCGACGACAACGAGCCGAAGGTATTCTCATTCAACCTTACCGTAAACGAATTTGAGAAGGACACCTACGTATTGGTAACCGATGCCAGCCAGTTGGTTTCCGGTGCTCAATACCTGATTGCCAACCCAGCCAACACTAAGATTCTTGGTGCTTACAACAGCTATAATTTCTTTGCAACCGATGAGTTTACTCTGAACGACAACGAAATCACCATCGTAAGAAAGAACACCAACATTAACGTTGTTACCCTCGAACAGCAAACCGATGTCGACGATCAGCCTTGGATGATTAAGACTTCGTTGGAGGGCAAATATATGAGCGCCGGTTCAACAAGAAGCTCCAACGTTTACCTCAATGCAAAGGGAAGCAACTACGAAACTCAAGGCTATGTTTACAGCATTGAGCCCAACGCAGCAGGCGAAGTAAGCATCCAATTCAACTTTACTGACGAGGGTGCCTACAACAACTTCGGTTTCGGCACCACATATTTTGCCAACTACACATCAACGAAATCTGTTAAGCTCTATAAGATAGCTTCTGCTACCGACGACGAAACTCCTACGGTTGATGAAACGGGCGATATCGTGTTCACATTCTCTTCCGAAGATAATGAGGAAACGATGTTTGAGAAAGATAACTTCATGATCAGTACGGACGACGGAGTTGGTGTTGCTATGGATGGAAGTGGCGCATATGTATTGTATTCAAGTACGTCCAGTCCGCTGTTAGTGATCGGCGACCGCGAAGTTAGAGGTATCTCTGCGGTGAATGTTGAGACTTGTAGCAGCACGTATTCAACCACTACCTATGAAGGGCTGTCGGATGATAGTGCAGCAGATATCGTAGATGGAGATGAGAACGCTACCGGAACGTTTGCCGTTGATGAGAAGGGCAACGCATCTTGGAATGCTGCTGATGGTTCACTTGCCAGCCAGGTTGAATTTGTCCCGACAAACAGTAATGTCAGCATTACGAAGGTTCAGATTACATGGGGCTACGTAACTCCGGTAATGATGAATGTTCAGGACACTGAGTCTGCGCTCAGTTTCTCTGTAAAGGACGGACATAAGGTATTATACGCAATATCCGGTGGCGCATCGTCAACCGAGGGCGGTGCCGGTGCTCCTGCAAGGGTTGTCGCTACATCTGAAATGACGGAGGCTTCGAACGGTGTGGACGGTTGGACTATTGAAGATAAAGAGTATACGTTTGATAAGTCGCAACTGAGCAACAATCAAAGCATCTCTGTAACAGTTCAGAACGGTCCGAATTATTCGGCAACGCAAGAATATAATCTGAATCCTGCCGGCATTGAGGCTGTTGCTGCTGACAGTGTAGCAGGTGAGGCTGTATATTATAATCTGCAGGGACAGCGTGTAGCTAATCCGGCTGCCGGCCTTTACATCCGCGTACAGGGTAACCGTGCGGAGAAGGTTGTCCTCAAATAAAGCATAATATAGTGCCGCAAGGCTAATATCCCGGGAGGGGGTGCATTCCGCGCCTCCTCCCTCGATGTTTATGGGGGGAATTCTGGAAATGCCTTGTCGGATGAAAAATATCTCTCACAGATTCCACAGATTCCGCAGATTTTTTCGCCGTTGGTTGGCATTAATGGGAGATAATTATCGAATAGGTTCTGTGGAATCTGGGTGAGAAAATTGGGGGAAATGGGTGGGATGACGAAAAAAAATGGTAACTTTGCGATATAACAAATAAATTGTACAGGAAAAATGAATATTGCTATTGTTAATGAGGCTGATTGCTGGAGAGGTATCGTCTCCGGGCGCCTCGACACGGCTAACGCGCCGGCGTTTGAAGAGGGGGTGAAACCCTTATTAGACCATGCCGACAAGGAGATTGAGTTGGACTGTAAGGATCTGCAGTATATCAGCAGTTCGGGTTTGCGCCAGTTCCTGGCTCTGCGTAAGGCAGTTGCGGCCAAGGGTGGCAAACTGGTAATCCTCAATATCAACAATTCGATTAGGGACATTTTTAAGATGACGGGCTTCCTGTCGCTGTTTGATTTCCGCTAAAGTTTACGTTTGGGATGCCTCGACTTTTTTTCAAAAGTTTTTCGTCGCGGCTCAGTTTCTATATCCTGCTGCTGACCACGGTAATATTCGTATGCATTGCTGCGATTTTCGGCCATTATACCACGGACCGCGCAAATAAGCATGCCGAATTGTATTCGTCTGCGTTGCTGAAAACCATCCTCAGCGATACGGAGCTGGAGATTGACGACGTTGAGCACTTGGTTGAGGTAATCAAGGACCGTGTGATGGCGAATATCGGTCAACCCGATTCGTTGATGAATATCGTTGCCGACATGGTCAACAAGGAGAACATCGTAATGGGGGGATGCGTAGCGTTGGAACCTGGCTTTTACGCCGACCGGCGCCGGCTGTTTATGGAGTATGCTTATCTCGACGAAACGTCGGGCAAGCTGGTGCGCAAGCATATCGACGGCAACGGATATGACTATACAACGATGGACTGGTATACGCGGGCGAAAGCTGCCCGGGAACCGATCTGGTCGGAGCCTTACAGCGATGATGGGGGCGGTAACCGCCTGATGATTACCTATTCTCTGCCGATGTTGAACCGCGATGGGGAGGTGTTTGGGGTTGTCACTGCCGACGTTGCTATTGAGGAATTGGTTGATTATATCAATTGGATGCGTCCGTACTCCGATGGCTATACGTTTATTATCAATTCAGAGGGAAGCTATATCAGTCACCCCGATTCAACGGTGGTGCTGAATCAGAATCTGTTCAGCAGGGCAAAATCCCTCAACTGCGAAGCGCTGGCCGAAATCGGGCGTAAGATGATGGCTCGCAATACCGGGGCGGATGAATTCAAATTGAACGGCGAGAAGATGATTGCCTGCTATGCACCGATGCAGCGCACTGGCTGGGCGGCATGCTATGTGTGCCCTTACCGTTCGATTATCGACACGATGGGGGATGTCTTGATATATGTTTACCTGGTTTTGCTGTTCTGGTTGCTGCTGCTGATAGTCTTTATCCGCAGGATTATCAGGCGTGAAACACGGCCGATGGAGCAGCTTACGAAGGTGTCATATAGGATATCGTCGGGCGACTTTAATACGCCGTTGCCCGACCTGCGTACCGGCGATGAGGTGCAGAAGCTACGCGATGGGTTTGATTATATGCAAAATTCCCTCCGGCAATATATAGAGCAACTAACCGACGCTACGCGCACCAAGGAGCGCATTGCCAGCGAACTGACGATTGCCCACGACATCCAGATGAGCCTCGTGCCTCACCGATTCTCGCCGTTTGAGGGATATCCAACGGTGGATATCCATGCACTGCTGACTCCGGCAAAGGAGGTAGGCGGGGATTTCTACGATTTCTTGTTCCGCGATCGGAAATTGTACTTCGCTATAGCAGATGTGTCGGGGAAGGGGGTGCCGGCGGCGTTGATTATGGCGATAACGCGTTCGCGTTTTCGCCTGTTCTGCGAGGGGCTAACCTCACCGGCCGAAATCGTGTCGGGCCTGAACCGCGCATTTTGTGAGGAAAACGATGCGTATATGTTCGTTACGATGTTTGTAGGAATTCTTGACATCGACTCCAATACCCTGACCTATTGCAATGCCGGCCATAATCCGCCGGTAGTTGTAGCGCCGGGAAATAAGGCAAAGTTTATGGCCGTAGTGCCGAATTTGCCAATCGGAATTGAGCCGAATTTCAACTATGAGGAGCAACGGGCGCAGATAGTCGGTGGTGAGACACTGCTATTGTATACCGACGGCGTAACCGAGGCGGAGCGGATTGACCATGAGCAATTTGGCGAACAGCGATTGCTCGATGAGCTGTCGAAGTCAGTCGGACAAACCTCGCAGAGCATCGTCAATGACTTGCAGCAACGTGTAACAGGTTTTGTCGACGGGGCCGAGCCGAGCGATGACCTTACTTTGCTGTGCATCAAGTTGCAGGATATGGCCGGCAATCATGGCGGAAGCAATGGCGAAGTCAGGACGTTAACCTTGACCAATTCTCTGTCGGAACTCGATAAGCTCCATGATTTTGTTGCGGACTTGGCCCGAAAGAATTCGATCGAGCCGGATGTGGCTATGCAGATAGACCTGGCCCTGGAGGAGGCCGTGGTAAATATTATTGATTATGCTTATCCTAAGGATGTTGTGGGCGAGATTGTCGTGACGGCTGCGATTGCCGACAATACCCTCCAAGTTACCATCACAGATAGCGGTAGGCCGTTTGACCCGACAATGGCACCCGAACCGGACACCACACTCCCCCTGGAGCAGCGCGAAATCGGTGGGCTCGGCATCCATCTTATTCGCACCATCATGGATTCCGTTACCTACAGCCGTCTACCGTCGGCCAACAGTCTGTCCCTCACCAAACGTCTATCGCCTAGATTTTGACGGTTGTCATATTCTGGCCAAACATATATTTGTAGGATAGTTGCTGGTTGAAGCCTGTTGCGAGGATTAGGCCGTAGCTACCTTGGCGCTTTGTAACGGCTGATGGGTCGAACGGCTTTCCGTCGTCGTGGAGCGAGATTGTCAGCGAATTATCGGCCTCGTTGATTGTCAGGCGAATATCAATATATGGGCATCCCTTGAATTTGTTGCCGAGTTGTTCTCTTTTGAGTTGATTGTGCTGAATAATGTTCTTCAGTAATTCCTCAGATGATAGATTGGCGGCGAGCAGGCGTTCCCCCTGAATCTGATTATCCTTCAGAAATTGGTCAATAGATTCGAGGGCTTTAGATAGGCCGTCGATAGAGTAGGGGATGGAGAAATCCAGTGTGGGCTGTGATTCGACGATGGGGAGCAACGTTAGGAATGCTTGACTTTTAGAGCGCTTTGCTTCGGCCCATACCAGCAAGATTATGAATACGATAACGTATGCAATCAGGTTGCTCCACCAGATAGCCGTAGGCATAAAGCGAGCAATCAACCACATTACAGGGATAACGCTCAGCGATAGGGCAAACGAGAGGAATGTAGACAGTGCTTGCTGTTTGAGCAACTTATAGTTGACCATCATCAGGTAAATACCGCAGAAAAACAGGAAGGCCAGGGCATAGATGCGCGTAGCGTGGCAACATTCCGCCATAATGTCGGACGTGCAGCCAAACATGCTACAGATAAATTCCGGCGCAATCCAGAGAATCCCGCAACAGAGCGCCAAACTACACAGCAAGAATTTAAATGCCGCATTTACGCTCATGCGGAGCCCGACCATGTCGCCCATGCCTACGAGCAAGGCACCAAGCGATTGCAGTGTGTTGCACGCCCCGGAGAGGAAGAAATTGTAGAAGGTAAGCAGCGAAAGCATTACCGAGAAGATATAAATGCCAACCTCGCCGTAATAGTTTTGCATAATGATATTGGCACCATACATGTATACCGTCAGGCAGATGCTGGCGATAGCAAACGGGGCCCCCGACTTGGCAATCTCTACGATTGTCTTGCCGAGTCCGCGCAGACCAACCCATATCAACCGGAAGGCTGATTTGCCGGTCAGGTAATGCGAAGCCATAATGCCGATACCGACAGCGTGGCCTATCAGAGAGGCGATTGATGAGCCTTCAACGCCCAGGTATATTACCTTAATAAAAATCACATCGAAGATTAAATTGCAGAGATTGTCGGCAATCATGGCAATCGATACCAAGCGCGGTGCGCCGTCAATCGTTGTATACGTGCCGAAAAAGAAGGAGCCCATATAGAAGATGCAGCCCCAGAGCACCGGCTTTACGTAGTCCATGGCAAACGGAAACACCTGGTCGTTAGTGCAGATAATCTCCGTTACAGAATTAGCGTAGGCAAATCCGCACCATGCCATCACTATCGCGAACAGCGTTAGCAGGCCAACAACTATCGAGAAAATCTTGTTGGCTTGTTGCTTGTCGTCCTTGCCGATAGAGTAGGCTACCAGCAAACTGCCCCCTAATCCGAACAGCAGGTAGAACGTATAATAGAGCTGAATTATCGGGCGTGACAGGTTGACAGCCGACATAGCGCTCGGGCAAATCATATTGCTGACGATAATCCCATCGACGATGTTACCCAACATCGACGACAAGGCTGTCAGGATTGATGCTCCAAGATAGATGCTGAATGCCTTGGAGATAAGATATGAGTTTCGTTGAATCATCGGTTTGAATTAACAATGAGGGCCTGTATCGGCGGTTATTTACCAGCGTTTATCCTCGAAGAAATCGAGAGATGCAATTGCCTGGATGAATCTTCTGACGTAGTCCCAGGAGGTGCTGTTCCAGTGGAATCCCAAGCGAGCCAATACGTTGCAGGTATAGGGGTTGTACTTTGCAAAACCGGTCAGGACATCCTTTCCGGAGGCATTGTAGGCGAGCATTGACTGCAGAATCCGGGCCTTTTCGGGGTCTTGTCCGGCATCTTGCAGGCGTTGCTGGAACTCATCGTCCTCAACCTCGTTGATTTGGGTGTTGAGGGTGATAGCCATCTCGCGCACTACGTCGCCCATCAGTTGTACATGGTTGTTAAACGGATGGAAAACCGTACACTCCTTAGGGGTGGTTGCCAATAGCAGCAGTGCCCGGGCAACTTCATCAATCGGGGAGAATTCCATCTGGCCCATCGCTTGCGAATAGCTGCAGACACCGAGCATCTGGAAGATGTGGAGGCGTCCCATTGCAGAGTTGGAGCCAAAGTTGATCTGGAATTCGCCGTCGGCTGCACGGGGCGCAAGGTTGCCCAAGCGAACAATCTTACCGACGAGTCCCTTGGTAGCCACGGCTTCCAGAAGAATACGCTCGGCGAGGAACTTGGAATGGGTGTATTTGCTGCTCAGCCATTGGCCGAAGTAGAGCATCTGCTCGCTATAGTTGGTGGCGGGGGATGGGATGCCGTTAACAGATTGTCCACTGATGCTGAATGTGCTGGTCTGCACTAACTTCGCTCCGGTTTTCAGACAGTAGTTTACGCAGTTCTGCAGTCCGCCGATATTGATGTCCTCGATTTCATTGCCTTCGGAGAAGTGCTTAACGATTGCCGCACAGTTGATAACCGTGTCGACCGGCCCGGCAACTTCGAGCGACTGAGGATTGGTAACGTCGCCGTCAATCACGTGGAGGCGGGTGCCGAAAAGATCTTTGTAGTTGTCCTCGAAGTAATAGAACAGCAGGTTCTTCAGGCGCTCCTCGCTGCTGAGACCATGGCTGTGGCGCACCAAGCAGTAGACTTGGCGGTTGGAATTAGGCTCCTTAATCAGTTCATGCAAGACGTGGATACCGAGATAGCCATTGGCTCCGGTTAGCAACACATTGCCTAACTCGAGGCGCTCACCCCGGCGGAAGTTCTCCAGATTATTTTGCTGCAGGAGTTTGTCGATAGCCGTGTAATCGTAGTCGGTAACCTCCGGATCGGAGTAGTCGACTTCGTCGTCGTTGGAGGTTAGCTTGGCCAATTTTTGAGCTGTATTGTTCTTGAAAACGTCGGAGTAGGCGATGTTGTAGCCTAAGTTGGTAGCTTCGATGATGACGCGCGTAACTGAGAGCGACGTGCCGCCCAGGTCGAAGAACGAGTCGGCCGCACTGACCTTTTCCAATTCCAATACCTTGCCGAAAATTGCGCAAAAATCCTGCTCGGCTTTCCCCTTGGGGGCTACGTATTCGCTGCTCGACTGTGCAATAACCGGTTCCGGCAGGTGCTTGATGTCGGTCTTGCCGTTTGGCGTCAACGGCATTTTGTCGAGTTGCAGGTAGGCCGTCGGCACCATATAGTGGGTAAGGGTTTCGCCGATTTCGGCCTTGATAGCCTCGATGTCCATCGGCCGGTCTGCCGTAAAGAACGCGCTGAGGTGCTCACGCCCGCTAATCGTGCGAATCATTACAACTACCTGCTTCATGCCTTCGACACGGGAGATAGCACTCTCCACTTCGCCCAGTTCGATGCGCAAGCCGCGCAATTTAACCTGGTTGTCAGTACGGCCGAGAATATCCACCTGGCCGTCGGCACGCCAGCGAGCATAGTCGCCGGAGCGGTAAACGCGGATAGGTTCAAGGCCGTGACCTTGGTAGTAGACAAACCGTTCGGCCGTCTGCTCCGGCAGGTTGTTGTAGCCCTTGGCTACCCCGATGCCGCCGATGTAGAGTTCGCCGACAACGCCTACCGGCAACTCATTGCCATCGGAGTCAACAACGAATTCAGTGTAGTTAAGCAACGGTCGCCCAACAGAAACGCTCTTCTGATTGGTCAGCTCTCCACCATTACAGGATACGGTAATTTCCGTCGGTCCGTAGGTATTGAAGATTCTAACCCCCATTTCGTGGAGGCGTTGCAGAAGTTTTTCGGAGTATTTTTCGCCGCCACTCCATACCATCTTGCAGTGGGAGAGGGCGTCGCAGAAGGCCGGTAACTCCATGTAGCTGAGCAGTCGGGAGGGAGTGCCGTTGATAACATCCGCACCGGTTTTTGCAAACAGTTCGGCCAGCAGCATTGGGTTATTAACCTCCTCCTCGTTCGCCAAGACGAGGGTAACACCATTGTGGAGCGCTACGCCATATTCTTTGAGCGACATGTCGAACGACAGGGTGGTAATACTGAGGTAGGCCTTTACGTGGTCGGTATGAAGGCTGTGGATATGGATGTTGGCCGGATGGTCGTAGAGGTAGTTGCAGATAGCGCAGTGGCGCAGCATTACCCCCTTCGGACGTCCGGTTGACCCGGAGGTATATATGAGGTAGACGAGGTCATCGGGGTCAACGGCGATGTTGGGGTTCTCGGTTGAACAGTCGGCAGCGAGAAGCTCGGCAACGTTGATGGCTTTTCCGGGATGTTCGGCCAGATGGTCCTCGGTGGTGATTACGTAGGCAGCCTCCGAATCTTCGATAATTAGGCGGATGCGGTCGGCAGGATATTCCGGATCGCAGGGGATGAACGCAGCCCCGGCTTTGCTGACACCGAAGATGCAGCACATCACCGCACTGGTACGCGGCAACAGCAACACTACGCGGTCACCACGTTTCACGCCACGCTGACGCAAGGCGTTGGCAATGCGGTTAGCTTCGCAATTAAATTCAGCATAGGTAAGGGTGCGGTCGCAGGCAATCAGAGCGATGTCGTTTGCCTTGGTTACGGCATACTTCTCAATCGGCTCGTAGAAACGACTGTAGGGCACTTTGGCCGTGGCGACGTTGCGCATCCGGTCAACAATGTCGCGCTGACGGTCGCTCATTATGGAAATCTTCTTGACAGGCGAGTCGTGGGCGGCGAGGAAATGGTCAACCACGGCCGATACCGATTCAGCTAACCCTTCTACGAGTTGCTTGGAATAGAGCGATTCATCGTAGCCAACCACCACTTCGCGTTCTCCCTCCGGAGCATCGAAGATGGCAATCTTTATCTTGAACTTGGCCAGGTCGAGCTGCAATCCTTCAGGCTCAACGGCTTGGCCGTTAACGCAGTAGTCGGTCATTACGCCGACCTGATATTCAAAGACTATCTCCGGACGGAATCCATAGTCGGCGGCAATCTGAGCAAACGGATATTGCTCATGCTCCAATGTCTCGTTGAAGTTGGCTGCGGTTTCGAGGATATATTCGCTGACACTTTGCTCGGCTATTTTGCTGCTAAGGGCAAGGGTATTGACGAACATACCGGTGGTATTGTAGGTCTTTAGATCGCTACGACCGTTGGAAATCGTTCCGAGATATACATCTTTATTATTGATGTAGCGACTGACGGTGTAGAATGTCGCGGCGAGATAGATGCTGGCGGCCGTTATGCCAAGTTCACGGGCGAGTTGGTCAACCTTAGTGGCGTTAATCGGGAAACTTACGTTGCCAAGGCTGTTCACGCTTCCGTCAACCTTCTTTAGATCGGCGGTAATTTCGCTGGCCTCTTCGCAGGTATTCAATTGGTTATCGAAGAACTGCTTTGCTGCAACGAACTGCTCGCCGTTCTCGGCAGCCTTTTGGTCGGCGGCAAATTGCAGATAACTATAGGTTTCCGGCTCAACATCCCCATGCTCTAGACGGGCGGTAATTTCGCGCATCATCACGTCGAATGAGCCTCCGTCGGTTATTAGGTGGTGGACATCGGCCAGCAGGTATAAACCGCCGTTTTCAGGTTTATTGGCGTTAGCTTCGTTATCGGTAACCTCTACAACCTCAAAGCGGAACAGTGGGCCCTCACTCAAATTGAATGGACGAACAAATTCGCGTTTGTACGAAGCGAGTTCGGCGGCGGTGCGCTGCGAAACGGCAACCTCCGACTGAATTGCCGGATTGAGTACCTGCACCGGCTGGCCGTTGCGGTTTTTGAACACGAAGCGGAAACTCTGGTGGTTATTGACAGTTGCGATGACGGCTGCTACGAGTGAGTCGGCGGTTATCCCTTGCGGAAAACGGTACATGAACGGCACGTTATACATTACGCTACCGGGATTCTTCATGCAGTCGAAGTATACGCCGATTTGGGGATAGGTCAATTCTGCAACCTGCTCCGTTTTGTTCTCGTCGGCTTGGGATGACGCAGCTAACGGTGTATTGCCTGTAGCGCCCTCCTTGGTAATGTTTCTTCCCTTCGCTGTCTTGCCGTCGATCAGGGTACGTATGATAATATTTTCGATGCTCTGCAGCGATCCGCCGGCAAGCTGTTTGTTGTCGATCTGTACGCCGTAGCGTTTGTAGAGCAGTGTGGCTAATCTGATACTTGATATGGAGGTGAGACCAAAGTAGCCTAAAGTGTCGGTGATAGAGAAATCTTCAGTCTTGATAACGCCGGCAATAATCCCTTTCAGCTCTTCTTCAAGGGTGTTGAGGGGCGCCGGTGCATTCTCTTTTTTCGAGGAGGCTGTAAGTTCGGGTTTTGGTAGAGCACGTTTGTCGACCTTTTGGTTGACATTGAGAGGAATCCGGTCAATCTGCATAGTTACCGCCGGTACCATGTAAGGCGGTTTGCGGTCGGCGATGAAGCTATTTAGGGCTTCAATGTTAAGTTCGCCATCGTAGACAACGTATGCAGCGATGAATTTTCCTCCGTTGGCATCGTCGAAGGCTTGGACCGTAGCATCGGTTACCCCCGGGAAATCGCGAATGACCGCCTCTACCTCTTTCAGCTCGATGCGGAAACCGCGGATTTTTACTTGCCCGTCCTTGCGCCCGATGAATTCTATTTCGCCATCGTTGCGATAGCGGACAACGTCGCCGGAATGGTAAGCACGTTCGCCGTCCATGGTGAAGAATGCCTCGGCTGTCTTTTCCGGACGGTTGAGGTAGCCGCGAGCTACCTGCCCTCCAACTATTACCAACTCACCGATGGCTCCGGCCGGTAGGCGGCGCATCTGCTTGTCCATTACGTAGCAGCGCAGGGCGTCTAATGGCTTGCCAATCGGAATGTTAGGCTCGTTGGCGGTTACGCGCTTGATTGCGGTGATGATAGTACACTCTGTCGGACCGTAGGCGTTGTAGAAGTTGTAGCCTTTGGGCGGGTCTACGCTTACCAACTTTTCGCCTCCCACTGTAAGGTGTTTCAGCGAGTGGTTTTCCATGTTGAGCATGAACTGCACACCAACCTGTGTGGTCATTAGGCTGTGGGTAATCTTGTGGGCTTCAAAATAGTCGTTAAGTCCGACCAGGTCGAGTCGCAACTCCTCGGCCACGATGTCGAGAGTTGCACCGCGAGTCAGTGCCGGGTACATATCCATCATGTTGGCATCAAACCCGTATGAGGCATACGCTGCGACGTTGTCTTCCGGCAACAGGTTGTAATATTTGTGGTACCAATGGCAGAATGCAACCAGGTTACGGTGCTCAAGCATCACCCCCTTGGGTTGACCGGTTGTGCCTGAGGTATATAGCAGAATGAAAAGGTCTTCCGGTTTTGGCGCATTGGTGGTTAATAACTCGTAGTTAATATCGGCTGCAGGTTCGCCTTGGCCTTTGGCCACGGCAGTTATGGCCGGAATATCCTTGGTGAGCAGAACTTCGCCTTGATAATCGTCAACGATGTTGCGCAGATTCTCGTCGGCAATGAGCAAGCAAGCTCCGGCGTCCTTCACCATGAAGTTGAGGCGCTCTTTAGGGTAGCTGGGATCGAGAGGTTGGTAGGCGCACCCTGCCTTTAGTGCTGCGATTGATGCAACCGCCATCATTTCGCTCCTGTTAATGATGATTGCAACAACTCCATTACCCCCGTTTTTCTTAACGGACTTATTCCCGTTTACTCTCTCGAAAATATGTAGCGCAAGGCGATCGGTTTGTTCGTTAAGCTGGCGATATGTTAGCTGTTTCTCCTTAAAGATTACGGCAATATTGTCGGGGTGTTCGTTGGCTGCTTTGCGGAATAGCTCAACGATTGTAGCGTTGGTATGTTCAGCGTTCCGCTCAGATTCGTTGACAGTCGGTTCCTTGCGGTTGAAGCTGTCCAGTTGGACTATCTGCTCTTTGCTACATAGTTGAATATCAGATAGAACTGTTTTGGTTAGCATTTCGCCAACGATTTGATTGTAGGACTCGCTGAAGTTAGTGATATATTCTCTACTGTATCGATTTTGGGAATATTCCAGTTCCAACTGATAATGGCCATCGCGGATAGTTAACTCAGTCTTAAACTGAATACCCGGCGTATGAACCATTAGATTTTCGTAGGGTTGTGATTGCCCGTCTAATATAAGGGTGAAATTCGTAGCAATTCCCTGATATGCGAAGCAAACATCGCTGTTGAATCCCAGGTCGCGGCATACCTCGCCGAAGGAGTAGATGGTATGTTGGCGACTCGTGCTGATTTGTGTACTTGTTTGTTGTAGGAGCTCAGTTACGGTAGTCAGCTGCTTCAGGTTATGATATACAGGGATGGTTTTCACCATCATATTCATGCTCCGGCGAGTTTGTTTGT
The DNA here is from genome assembly GCA_964514745.1 of uncultured Alistipes sp. Taxonomy (GTDB): domain Bacteria; phylum Bacteroidota; class Bacteroidia; order Bacteroidales; family Muribaculaceae; genus UBA7173. The sequence continues at coordinate 1,594 of CAZEST010000006.1, read as the reverse complement.
CGGTTCGGCCGTGGTAAACCGTTGTATAGATAACTTCGTCGTCACCGGTAAACTTCGATAATGTATATCCGAAGGCAGCCGTAAAGAGCATGCTCGGCCTGACCCCTGCCCGGTTGCATACCGTTGTTAACGTAGCTTCGTCAACGTCTAGACGTTTGGCTGAGGTTGCGAAGTTGTGATTAGCATCGCCATAGGTATCTCTTGGGGGCAATGGCGCTATTTCTGCAGCAGCGCCAAACTCCCTATTATACCAATCTCGCGCCTTTGCGTAGACATCGGTCTCTCGCAATGCAACCTCTGCTTCTGCTATCTGAAAACCGTTGATCGGTTCGGCCGGCGGACATTCTCCGTTATAGGCTTTCTCCAGGTCGCTACGGAACACTTCTAACGATAGTCCATCGGCAAAGATGTGGTGAATATCGAAATAGAAATAGTTGCCGGTTGGTGTCTTGTAAAGTTCCAGTCGGAATAGGTTGTTGCCCAATAGGTTGTAATCGTGATAGAACCCACTACGGACATCCTCAATACTGTTGACCTCCCGGATAGAAGTGTGGAAAGGTTCGGCGCTATGGTCTTCAACTACGATGTTCCCTTCGTTATCGGTGGTTAATATCGATTTAAGGTAGGGGTGGACCTCTACAACCGTATCAATAGCTGAGGCCAAACGCTTTAAGTCTATATTATCCGTCAGACGATACAGAATATTTATAACGTAGCTTCCTTCCTCTTGCTGGTTAACGCAGGTTGCGTAAATTCCCATCTGAGTTTGCGATAACGGGAAAGTTTTCATATAGTAAGGCGTGAAAAGATTGGTATTAAAAATGGTAAGAGTCTGTGATTGCAAATTTAATGAATTACAATCTCTTATGCAATAATATTATGAGTTATTTTTGCATAAAGGATGAGCGTAAGTGCCTGAATAGATTTAAAGTAGGGGGTTGGTAGCCGTGCAGATAGAGCATACATAGCTCTTGGCGCGATTTATAAAGGAATTTATGTTATATCTGCCGAACGCCGATAGTCCGGGCGATAAAGCTGCGTTGAGGTTTGTCGGTGATGATTTTAGTAGTTCAGTGGTAATCCCCGTACCGGTCATCTTCAAGTAGCTTTCCTTTTGGGTCCAATGGAGGGTAAATTCAATCGAGGCGTTGTCGCTTGCGAGAATATCCTGCTTTTCATCGTCGGAGTAGCATACATTAAGCAGATCTTCGGATATTGGCTGTAGCTGTTCAACGTCTATCCCGATAGGGGAGTTGGAAATAGCGCAGGCTACAGCCTTGTGGCAATGACTTATGCTGAAATGGATGTTGGGATAGGATGGTAAAAATGGCTGTCCGGATTGGCGATAAGCAATATCAACTTTGTCGGTAATGCCATATTCCCGGCGTAGAGCTTCTTGCAAGAGCCGGTAGGCGATAACCGACAGTTTGCGATCTGATTCAAAATGATACTGCATGGCATAGTGATAACGTTGCAGCGATATCTCTTTATACGCCGCCTCTAAATCCTCGTGGGTGAATTGCTCAATATCATCAAATAGATAAATCATTTTACGCTGTTTTACCTTACAAAATTACAGAAAAGTAATTGTGTA
>CAZEST010000005.1:0-30617 GCA_964514745.1 uncultured Alistipes sp. | reverse complement strand
ACACAAAAAGAGACCGAGTTGATTTCAACTCGGTCTTTTTTTGCTAATATAATTGGAAATTAGTTTTGGTGGAATGCAAAAGATTGTGTACTTTTGCTGAGATTTTAACTTACTGCTGCGCAATACAGATGAAAATCAATCTATCCTCACTAACCAAATCACATTATGCATTGTGGCAGACGCTTCCGCTATTGCTGCTGTACGCATTGTTGCTTTCATTACCTTGTAGCCTTAACATTATTGTGCATGGGGTATCCCATTTTGGAAAAGCTAAATTATTTATAGGATTTTTGGAATCCACCCTTCCCGCTACGATTTTTTGGCTCATATCATATAAATATAAATGGAGCAAATGGTTAATATCTACTGTGTTGTGGGTGTTGTTCATATTTGAATTTTTCATATTCTTCCAATTTTCGACGCGCCTCACTGACCGCATACTTTTCCTGGTGCTGCAGACCGATGGTAGGGAAGCTTGTGAATTTTTTAGTTTGTACCTTTTTACCCCGGCATCAGCAAAAGTTCTGATTATTTCCATAATCCTTGCTGCAGTATACAAACTTTTAGATCGCTACTCGAAAAAAAGAAGTATAAGGAGAAAACACAGAACTGTTTTTTTTGTCGGACTGATTGTTGCCAACATCGTCTCCATAGCGATATCAGTGCTGTTGGCTTACGAAAAACTGCCGGCTAAGGCAATGACATACAACACACTTCATAGCTTGTATCTTGCAACCGGTAATCTAGGTTCTTACCGCGCTGACGTTTCTCGTTTGGAAAAAACTATGAAACGTTGTGATAGCACAATCGATGAATCTATTTATGCTTCCGATTCAATTCCCGACGTGATTTTCATAATTGGAGAATCGTACAATCCCAACCATTCTCCGCTTTACGGCTATAAGCTAATGACAACGCCCGGGCTTGTTCGAGAAAGAAATATTGGAAATCTGTCCGTATACTCCGATGTTATAACGCCTTATTCTATGACCGGCAAAATGATGGAGGTCTACTATTCTCCGGCAGATGCTTATGCCGGTGGTAATAGATGGGATGTACCTTTGGTGCCAAGCCTTTACAAACATGCAGGATATGTTGTCACGATTCACGATAATCAGTGTACCCGTGTAATTGAAGGTAATCCTAAATTTGATGTTGGTCACTTACAATTCCTAAATTCGAACATTGTTGAAGATGCGTCAATTAACTACCGTAATAAAGATCTTCTGCCGTATGACCTGGACTTTTGTAGGCGTGAGCTATCTGTAATGCAAGCATTTAAAGACGAAAATAAGCGGCCAATATTCTCTATTTTCCATTTGCAGGGGCAGCACTTTGTTGCAGCTCAGCGCTATACTGAGGAATTCGCTCATTTTACGTCGAAGGATTATGCTTGGCGCAAAGGCCTAACTGCCAAGCAAGCTGAAGAAATTGCTGCATATGACAATGCTACGTTCTATAACGACAGTGTGGTATGCTCGGTAATGCATGCTGTTGAACATCGCGACGCTGTGGTTGTCTACGTCTCGGACCATGGAGAGGAAATTCATGACTATCGCAATCAATATGGAAGGACTATGGGGCCGATTACGCGTGGCATTGCCGATAACATTTATCGTGTACCGTTGATGATATACACAACTCCAACATTCCGCGAGCGTCACGCCTCCATTGCACAACAAATCAGCGCATCGGTTAACAATAAGGTTTTCACCGGAGATATAGGCCAACTGCTCTTATATCTGGGCGGATTAAAGACTCGGTGGTTAGACGTTACCCGTGTTCCCATCCTGCCAAACTATTCTTCATCCACTCGGCGCATCCTACAGGATGGAGTAGACTATGATACTACGTATGCCGTAGATGCCAACTAAAATTGCAACTTTTGGGGCGGAAATTTGGTGGAATGAGGGGGTTGGGGTAACTTTGCAGTTGATTTAGAAAATGATGAAGATTTAAGATGGAATAAGCCGGCTATGACAGACGCAAATGTAGAACCGATAGAAAAAGGAATTTATTGGAAATTATTTAGCTCATTCTTGAGAATTGGCGCATTTACCTTCGGGGGCGGATGGGCTATGATCTCGCTGATTGAGCGCGAAGTAGTTGATAATCGCAAGTGGATTAAGAAGGATGAGTTTCTCGACCTGCTGGCCGTTGCGCAGTCGTTGCCGGGTATTTTGGCCGTAAATATCTCCGTAGCGGTAGGCGATAAATTGCGAGGCCGTAGGGGAAGCATAGCTGCCGCCTTGGGAACCATCCTGCCTAGTTTTACGATTATTCTGGCGATAGCCATATTCCTAACGCCGGATCTTATTCAGCATAATCGGGTAATTTCGGCTATCTTCCGTGGTATTCGTCCGGCAGTAGTAGCGCTGATTGTTGCTCCGGTCATTACCTCCGGTAAGGCTGCAAAAATCGGATGGAAAACCGTATGGATTCCGATTGTGTCAGCCCTGCTGATATGGTCCAACTGGCCGATAATCAGTAATCCAATCCTGTACGTAGTGTTGGGCGGTGTAGGCGGTTACTTATGGCTTCGCCGACAAGAACGCCGTTTGTCGACCGCTCAGTTGGCTAAAGAAGAAAAGGAAGTTGAAGAAAGCATAGAAAAGGAGGAAGGTTTATGATTTACTTGCGTTTAATCTGGAGTTACTTAAAGATAGGTCTCTTCGGTTTCGGAGGAGGCTATGCAATGTTGTCGCTGATTGAGCGCGAAATTGTAGGTCCGGGTTGGATCACCTCCAAGATGTTTACCGACATCGTTGCCATTTCGCAGATGACTCCCGGTCCTATCGGTATTAATTCGGCAACATATATCGGCTATGCCGCACCGCAACTTGCCGGCTACGATAATCCCTTGTGGGGGATACTCGGTTCGGTAATCTGTACGCTGGTGGTAGTGTTGCCATCCTTTTTGTTGGTGTCTTACACCAGTCATTTCATATCCCGACATAAGAATAGCCTGATTATTCGCGGCATCTTTTCCGGCCTGCGTCCCGTAGTGATAGGGCTGATTGCCTCAGCCGCCTTGTTGCTGATGAATGGCGAAAACTTTGGTACGGAAACTAACGAAATAATTATATCAATCATTATAGCAAGTGCGGCGTTAGCTACCGTCTTGTTTACTAAAATTCATCCGATTTTAGTGATTATCGCATCCGGAATAGCCGGATTCGTTATCTATTATTAACCATGAAAGAAAATGCGGAAACCCTTGATAAATATCAAGCTACAATAGATTTTCTCTATAGCCAGACTCCTCAGTTTCAGCAAATTGGGGCTGCTGCTTATAAGCCCGGATTGCAGACCGTAATCCGCTTGAGCCATGCGTTTGGCAATCCTCAGAACCGTCTGAAGATTATTCATGTAGCCGGCACGAACGGTAAAGGCTCTACGGCCCATAGCTTGGCTGCTGTGTTGCAAGAAGCCGGTTATAAGGTAGGCCTGTTTACGTCGCCTCATCTGATCGACTTCCGTGAACGTATAAAAATCAACGGAGAGATGATCTCGCGCGAGGAGGTTGTAAGGTTTGTTGACCAATTCAGGCAGTTTGCCGATGCGGAAAACGTTGCCGGCAGCCCTCTGGAACCATCTTTCTTTGAGCTGACCACCGTAATGGCTTTCGATTGGTTTGCTCGGAGCGAGGTTGATTATGCTGTAATCGAGGTTGGCTTGGGCGGCCGTTTGGATTCCACAAATATTATTACCCCCTTGCTGTCGGTAATTACGAATATCTCCTTCGACCATACCGCCCAGCTGGGTAATACGCTGGAAGCGATCGCTTCGGAAAAAGCCGGAATCATCAAGAGGGGAGTGCCATGCGTGGTTGGCGAAGCCGAGGGTGGAGTCAGGGCCGTGTTTGAGGCTAAGGCCAAGGCTGAGACTGCACCTATTGTCTTTGCTGATGAGTATCAACCGGCCAAGCATATATCTCGCACCGATGATTTCTTGATAGCCGACGCGGTATTTGGCCGAGTGGAATATGGATTGACCGGCTATTGTCAGGAAAAAAATCTGCAGACAATCGTTACCGCCTTGGAGCAGATGCGCAAAATTGGCATAGAGTTCTCTGATAAGGCTGTTCCGGATGGACTTCGTGAGGTCGTCTCTTTAACAGGGCTGTCCGGCCGATGGATGACGGTGTTAACCGCTCCCAAAATCGTATGCGATACGGGGCATAATATCGGCGGTTGGCAATATCTGTCGCGCCAGTTGGAGGCATGTCCCGGCCGATTGGTGATGGTGCTGGGTTTTGTCAATGATAAGGATATCTCCCACATCCTGCCACTGATTCCGCAGTCGGCCACCGTAATATATACTCGAGCGTCGGTGCCTCGAGCTCTGCCTGCCGAGAAATTGGCAGAAGCCGGCGCAGCTGCCGGACGTCCGGGGCGCACGGCGGAAAGCGTGGCGGCGGCCGTTGTTGCTGCCAAGGAGCTACATCCCGATATGATATTCGTGGGCGGTTCAACGTTTATCGTGGCCGATCTTTTAGCAATGCGCTAAAGAATACGCGAGTGTTAATAATACTATAAATGGGAGCTCTGTATTAAATTATGATTTAAAAGCACTTTTTGGGAAAAGTGCTTGATTATTGATATCTTTCAGCGTCACTTTGCCGGGTGACGCTGATTTTTTGTGGCAAATTTTGTCGCAAATTTGTAATATTGCTGAATATTTCTTAGCTTTGTAAACATATTAATACGTAGTAACAGTCGATAATTAATAAATACAAACACACAATATTTAACCAAAATGAAGAGAATCTTTACTCTTGCCATTGGTTTGGCAGCGCTTACGTTAACGTCGCAAGCGCAAACGATTTTCTCTACGGCGCTCAACTCCCAGGAGGAGTTTGACGCATGGACCGTTGTGGATGCTAATGAAGATGGCACAACTTGGAAATTTTCCGAGTCGAACACCTCCGGTCAGCGTACCTACTACAGTTATCATAGCACTAATGTTGCTGACGATTGGATGATATCGCCGGCAATTACAGCTACCGAACCGGGTAACTACCTCGTAGCCTATTCCTTTGAATGTGGCACATCTTATCCCGAAGCGCTTAACGTAGGCTATGCCGCAACAGCCGATGTTGATGCGATATCCGACAATATCGTAGCGCAGTATCCCTCATTTAAGGGAAAACAATCTGCCTTCTTCTTCGTTGAAATGGAAGCAGGTCAGACGATCTATCTTGGATTCCAGGCAGCATCTCAACCCGATATGTTCCGCCTCTACCTACAGAATATTGAGGTTAGAAAGTGTGACAATCCGGTTGACTTGTCTATCTCGGAATTAGTATCTCCTGCATCTTCAGAGAACCTTACATCTTCAGAGAACCTTACCCTGAAGATTGCTAACCAAGGTCTGGTTGCAGCCGCTGCAGGTAGCTATTCGGTAACAGTCAACGTTGACGGAACGGACGCATTTACCGAAACCATTAATCAGGCCGTTGGAGTGAATGAGGAAATCGAGGTTACACTGTCAACCCCCGTTGACCTGTCGGTTAGCCACCATACCTATAAGCTTACGCTTACCGTAAATCATTCCGATGATGTTTCCACGGCCAACAATACGCTGTCAACCACGGTTCGCCATATCGGTCCGGCAGTAGAACCCTACACCATGGGCTTCGAAGCTGACGAAGATACTTCCGATCTGAAATTCTTCAATCTTAACGAAGATACCGGTTATTGGAGCCGTCAGGCTTCCAGCTGGTTCGTAAATCCGGCTCGTAGCGGTGTGTACGCAATGTGCTATAACTACGATAAGGAGAACGATGCCGACGACTGGGCTATCCTCGATGGTATTCAAATGACGGCCGGCTACCACGCTTTGAAATTCTGGGTTTCCACTATGGATGATAGCCATCAGGAATCATTCTCGGTAGCTTGGGGTACAGAAGCCGATCCCGATGCAATGGTTAACGAGGTTGCAGTTTACAGTCCGATCACTACCGGTGCGTATATCCAGAAGATTTGTATCTTCGAACTGAAAGAGGATGCAACCGTTTATATCGGTTTCCATGCAACCAGCCCCGCTAATCAGAACTGGATTGCTATCGACGATATCGAAGTAAATTCAATCAGCGCAAGCGATGTCGAACTGGAGGTTAAGGATCTTACCAACCCCGTAGCATATCTGCCTAATTGGGAGTCGAAGGATGTAAGCTTCAACGTAATGAACCAGGGTATTGTTGATGTCGACGCTACGCTGAGTGTTACTATCGACGATGCAACGGTCTATAACAAGGTTATGACCTTTGTGGCTCAAGAGGATAAGACTATCACCCTTGATAACCTGCTTGACAATATCGCCGAAGGCAAGCATACAATTACCGTAAGTGTATTCAATGCCGACGAGAGCAATACGGATAACAACGCCGTAAGTTGCGAGTTTAGTGTACTGGGCGATACCGACCTGTTCTGGGATTTCGAAGACGCCGTTGTACCTACAGAATTTACTATTCGCCGCGAGGAGAGTACTCCGCTTAGCGATGCTGCCATTGCAGAATTCGGCGAACAGGGTGTAGGCATTATGAATATTGAAACTCATCCCAAGTATGGCAACCATATGCTCGGTATCTCAACCTGGTTGACCGATGCATCAGCCTCAGCCGATGTTTACTTGGTATTGCCTCAGGTTCACATTGATGACGAGGATGCTTGCATCGTATTCAATGCCGGATTGCCTTCGATGTTTGGTAGCGAAAAGTATCGTGTCCGCGTATCGGATGAGGGTGATGTTTGGTATGATTATACCTCTGTTTTGACAGTAAATTCCGAGACCAGCGCGCGCAAGACTCGTGGCGCAAATCTCGGCGAATATGTTGGCAAGGATGTTTATGTAGCGTTCAATGTACAGACTCAAGATGGCGACTGCCTCGCTCTGGATAACATCGGCCTTTACGGATGCCATGCATTGTATTCCGGTGTTGAAGAAGTTGCTACCGAAAATGCCGGCGGTCTGTCGCTCCGTGGTGAAACCTTGATTTCCGGCACAGATTCAATCCTGGTTTACGATAGCCTTGGTCGCTTGGTAGTTAGCGTTAACGCCTCCGCTCTGTCGGTTGCCGATCTGCCTTCAGGCGTCTATATCGCTCGCTCAGGCTCTGCAACTCTGAAGTTTGCCAAGTAGAGAGTTGCAACTGATATACAACTCAAGTCCTTAAATAAAGGCACTATGCCGTACGCGCAGACCATGTGCGAGGCATAGTGCCTTTAATTTGTATTGTAGTGAATTTGGCAACTTTACGCAAAAAATTGCCTAATTGAAACCGCAGTTCAGAGAAGAATTATTACATTTGCTCAACGATACTTAATGAGATATTACTATGAAAATTATGAGGTTATTGCAGATGACCGACATGGCATTTTCTTTCGGAGCATTTGTAAATCCTGATGGCATTGAAACTGCAGCAGAGGATGGTTCTGTTAGCGATGTAGATTCTTTGGAACGTTTTACGCGCGCTATTGCCTTGCAGTCGGCTTATACCGACGGCGTTGCTGCGCTGTGTGCCTATCGTGAGGCAATGCGTAATAATTTGCGTGGTATAGAGGAGGCCGACATCCAATATAGTATGGCTAAGAACGAGGAGGTTGACCGCATAGCCATGCAGAGCTTTGGCCACAAAATGGCTGTCTTTGCACGGAGGCATTATGCTGATAACAAAATGATTACGCTCTGGTGCAATGATATTAAGGAGAAGCTTACTCCCGGTTGTCTGCCTGTTGCCTTGGGGCTGGTTTTTGCAGCCGAGGGGATGAGCGAAGAATCTCTGTTTGGCTCGCTAATGTATCAGGTAATCAAGGGGATTCTGCAAGAAGCGGTAAAATGCCTGAAGATTACCGGTATGGAAGCGCAAGCCCTGATGTGCCGCCTGACCGATGACGCCGACGGATGGTATCGCCGAGTGCGCATGATGAACGTTGAGGATATCACCGCCCATGCCCAGGCAGATCTATTCTCCTCAATGAGGGTATAGGCGAAGATGCGGTCCTACGTCTGGAAGAGTTGGTTCTCCTATAGCAGCTTATGAAAAGTCATCGCTGAGATGTAGCGACGGTTGCGCCTGTACCAGTCTGGCTTTTGACCGCAACACGTATATCCGGCGCTTTTGAACAATGCAATTGAAGGCTCGTTGTCGATAGCTACATCGGCTGCGAGCCCATGTAGGTTGAGGGTGTTGTGGCAGTAATCTTCCAGCAACGCAAGCGCACGGCTTGCAATCTTTTGTCGGCGATATTTGAGCGAAACCATTATGCCGACCATTGCGCGGGAGTTGATGGCATCCACGTCGTAAAGGTCAACTATTCCGCAAGCAATTTGGGGCTGCAACTCAATGATTAGGCGCAGCTGCCCGGCAGCAAATGGATCAGCATTATAGTTCTGAGCATACTCCCAGAGTTGATGGCGCGACATTGGGGCTTTTACGTTACCGAATTGCCATAACGCCGGGTTGTTTTCCCAGATATAAAGCTTGTCAACGTCGTCAGGCTCCAATGCGCGTAGACGTACCTCTGCTTGTGCTAATGCCGATTCCATGCCAATATTTATTGTTGAGTTGTTGAGTCTTGCTTTTTCGAGTTGTTGTATAACTCCATCAGCTGCTGATAGAGCGATTCGCTGATTTTAGTGCCTTGGATTCTTACCCCTAATCTGCCTGGTGCAAACGTATATTCTTCGACGTTGCCGATAGTGGTGTTTCCGTTAACTACCGTATACGGCACTAACTTCATACGGCGTTCCGTATCTGCTGCTTGAATGTAGGCTTGCAACATATCTGTATCTTTTGTGTTGTCCCAATTATTCATTTCCAGCAGATAGAACGATCCCTCTAAGCCTGCATTGCGGAATGCGCCATCGGTGTATACTGTTGCGATTACGAAGTCTTTCTGAGACTCAGGTTGCGGTGGAGCTAATGGCTTTAGACTTTCTTCGTTGGCTTTCTTCGACTTGTAGTCAAATGTTATGCCATTTTTAAATGTAATAGCCGATTTGCTGAAGTCGGTTATCTCTAGATCATTCAGAAATCCTTCAGATAGACCCAGCAGACGAATTCGTCCCATTTGGTTTTCTGCATCTTCTAATTGATCCGTCTCGTGTTTTATTGCAGCCAATCGAAGGTCGTTGTCATTGCAAACAAAATCTAAGATTTGAATTGATAGGTCTTTATCAGAGGGGGTAACTGAAAGCTTATTGTCTGTTAAACTATACTGTCCGTCAAGAACTTGAGTCACGTAATACCAAGCCGTACCTTCGTTAAAGGTATGATAGTCGTATGCCGATATATAGCCTCGTATATTCCCTTTTTTATCAAAATAGAGCTCTCCAAATGCACATGGCCTGTATCCTGATACATTTGGCCTTGGGTGTGACCATTCGCCCTGTAGATCCGACATCTTTATGTTGTAGCTGAGCCCGGATTCGGATGCTCCTTGGTTACGGTCAGATTGCATTATTTTCAGTGCATCGTATGTAGTTGCATCAACAGTAACCGGAATAATTTTTAATCCTAAAGAGTATAGGTATGCAGCGCGGAGATAGTTAATTCCGAAAAGATCATTGGTATAACACATTCTAGTGTCTCCGTGAAATTGATTATCTGCATATAGTTGTTGATTAAATAGATCTATGCTATCTCCGCAATACCAGTCTATAATGGGGTTATCTTCTTCGTCTTTTATGTTCTCAGCCAAGGCGAAACATGGACTTTTTGTGTTAACCCTGTCAGACCAATATGCTTCTGTGCTCCAAATAGAGCCCTTTAACGGAACCATAATTATAGCGTTCTCCGTACCGGGTGTCTGTGTGTTGGCAGAGAATGTAAAGTTATATCGTTTACATGTTTCAGTAAGTCGGTTTTTCTCCTTCTGTGTATAACAGATTTGATGGGGGTAAAATCCAAGTTGATCCCATGTGCCGTTCGGTAGATTGAATGAGATTATCGAGCTGGTCTTTGTTGGAATATCATGGCGCAATATGGTGATATTCTTCTGCTTAGAGGCTTTAAGAATAGATTCTTTATAGAAATCGTTGTTCCCATCGCGCAGGTTTTCAGCTACAGACCAATCGCCGTAAGATAGAATGATATCGTTATTTCGCAATCCTAATTGTTCTTGCGCAATATCGGGATTGGTAATCTCCAAGCAGTACACTTTCGGAAGGTGTTCAATGAACGCTTGCATAGAATCAGCCGGGATTTCTTGCCCGAATTCATCAAAACAGCGTTGGGTCTTCGCATCTTTATGGCAAGCAACTTCCGGGGCATCTACTGACTGGATCATAAAATAAGATGATTCTCCAAATTCATTATGAGAAATCAGTGTGTTGAATTGACCGTAGATTGTGCTGTTAACATCTGCAGTGTAATATAGGGTATTATCCAATCCAACACGAGTCGGTTCAATGCTGTATTCTGTACGTTGGCTTTGTCCCAAAAATTGGTTAAAGTTTTCAGTATATCTATTCACCCATATTCCACACAGTTTATTATATTGATAATTATACACTGTTCTCTCCCATTGTATAGAATCAGTGAGAACAAGTTCTGTAGAATGATAATTGTCATTCAGGGAATAGTTGCCGTTCTCATCAAGCCATTCTTCCAATGTGACGCCATCCTTAGTGTACGTAGTTCTATAGACTGCCCATTTTTTGTCGGGCGCGGTAATTAATGCACCATTTAGATCTGTCCACTTGGTCAGAACATTGCGCCCTTGTTGGTCAACGGAGTCAATCCGACACTGATTATCGAGATACCATATGCGCAGTTCGTTTTTGTTGGAGTCGCAAAAGTATTCGTAATCCTTTACCGTACTATCATTTTGCTGTATATAATTAGTATAATGCTTGGTAACACCAGGTGCGGAATATTCACATTCGTATTTGCAGTGACCTAACGATTCAACATTTACAAGTCGACCATCCTTGTCGCGAAATTCGTCGCCCAAGCAATCGCCTGTTTTATCATTAAAATAATAAATAGCTTCGGCAATACCGTCCTTGTTATTGACTTTATTTTCGTTAATATCATAATTGATTTGTTTTGTCGTTAATCCGTGAGGATTATATTCCAAATGGGCATGGTGAATGCCCGATGATACTGTGTCCGGTTGACCGAATGCATCTAATACGTACTGATTTGTTGCGCGACCATATTGGTCGTAAGTCAGTTCCGTGCAGATTGCATTCATATTATCATTACGTGCTATGTTCGGCATTCTCATCGGTTTCCAATCCGCATCGCGATAGGTAACTTTACTTTCATTACCATTTGTGTATTCTACGTCCAAACCACAATTTCCGAAATCGTCAATCATTCTTTCGCCTACCATATTCAGGGATTCTTCGCGAATTTGGTAGTTGTTGTCGTCGTAGGTCTTGCGTGTCATATACGCTCCGTCCTTATTCTTATATTGAAAGCCGTTGCGATCGGTGAACTTAAGCAGAACTTCGCGCCCTTTTTCGTCGCGAGTTATCTGCACATAGTTGGCATAACCGGTAGCATTCCCTAGACTGTCGGTGCGAATCATGATTGGCATGCCCCATGCATCGGTATAGTTGCCTACGTAGGTGCGTTCTCCAACTTTCGTCGGGTTATAGCAGAATACGATATTGCCGTCAGCATCTAATCCGCGTTCTTGGATAACCTCCTTGCCGGATTCATCGCCAATCATTTGCCATTTGCAAACCGTCAGAAGTTTTTGACGCCATTCGCTATTGATATTTTCATCGTTGTCATCAAATTGGTTCGCAATATATGTGCCTAAGTTGTGATTTGTTTGTGGCTTATGGTAGCCATCAAAAGCTTCAACGTAGGTCCAATTTCCGGCGTTGTTCTTCTTAGAGAGTTTGTAATAGCAGTTTAGGTGCGATGCATGGTCGGGGGTGATTTTTTCGCCTCTACCTACCCACCATCCGTTAATCTTTACGATATCCCGATATAGGGCGGAATCAGAAGTCGCTTTTATCGTTACAGTCTTGCTGTATTGGTTTGTTTTGCTTTGCTTTCCTTGGTCCTTATCGTCAGCCGGAGGTTGAACAATCAGGCCCAATCCGCCGGAGATGCTTTTTGGTTTATTCTTAGAATTGTCTAATTGGTTGTTGTTTGACGATAGATTAATTTTGGAGAATCCATCGAAAGAGCAGACACCGGCTAAAACCAGTACCAATAGGCTGATTAATATGTTTTTACGAGAGAATATTGGTTGCATTATATAGTAACGTTATTTGTTTAAACACCGGTTGAACATTTGAGCCTCTGTCAGACCTAATTTCGTAACATGGATGTGAATTAGATTAGCTTCGGCAGGGGCAATATTGGAGGGAGATTTAATCGTTGTGCGTTCGTATCTGTTCTCGTTGGGATTAGCGCGCATAACGATCAACTCATGTTGGTTGTTAATCATGCTAATCAGTTCAGAGGGCTGATTTAGTATGGCCGGATGATTATTTCCATCCAAAATTATATCGCCATCTTTCAGCCCGAGTTGGTAGAGCTTGCTCTCCTTGCTAAGCAAATGGAGATAGCTTACGCCGGTAGTTGATACATTGTTGTCGCTTTGCGCAATGTATTGCCAATAGCTTTTTTGTAAATAAATAACAGAACTCAGACAATGAAGATTGTCGGTGATTTTGTTAATCATTTGACCATTAAGGTCAACATAGGCAATTTTGATATATAGGTTGTCTTGAGTGCGCAGCGGCGAAATGATATCGAATTCGTTTACCGATTTAAAATCGCAGTAATCGTCGTTGAAATCACGATTATAATATAGTATGTAATACAAGAATAGGTCGTCGTCCCATTGATCGCATCTAACAGCATTGCCGTCAATACCCATTACGGACTTACCTATCTGGTCATCCCCTTGGTAATAGTATTTGAGTGACAGCAAGATGTTGTTATTGCAGTCAAAGGTGCGATTGGTCAGTAAGTGGTGGCGCTTGTCGTAGGTGCGATGTGCTTCGAAGAAACGGTAATCCTCGCAGTTCTCGGCTGTTAGTTTTTCCAAAGAACCGTTAACATAGGCGAAGCATTGTACATTAAGAATGGAGTCGTTTTTAACCGTAATACCCTTATGATAAGATTGATCGTATTCGTTGGAGTAATAGTTGATAGGTTGGCGTTGCTCGTTGTAGAAACGGGTTACGCAGAGATTCCCCTTGACTGAATCAACTTGCATAATGTAAGGCGTGTTCGTCTGGTTGTCTTCGAACTCTGTAGTAGTTACATCCTTGACGGTTTGCTTCCGATATAGGTATTCGCGTCCGTTGTCGCTGCGGAATTCGCGATAGTTGACGTCGCCGTTATCGTCGTAGCCATACTGACGCAAGTAGATTGCATGGTTGGGGGAGAAGGGCTGTTGGTTGGCGGTCAGCAACTTTTGGGTTAGCTTTTGGCCGTTTTTGTTGAAGGTTTGCTCGGTAATATCGGGCAGATTAAATCGCTGATTGGAATTGTATTGTAGCTGCGCCTTCAGAATGTTGCCATGCTTGTCGCGCGTGAGAATCCAATCGGCATCAGCTTTCGTTGAATTCTTGGCAAAGTATTGCCAACGGTCGAAGCGCTTAATGATTTTATGTACACCGGCAGCATCAGTTGCTTCGGTTGGCTGATTGGTAAGGTCGGCGTATTGGAGATATGTTAGTGTATTGCCATCCTGCTCATATTGCGTTGATTTGGCATTGGGCGTCATTGAGCCGGGATGATTAAATACGTCTAATTTGATTGTTGTCAGTGTGGTTGACGCCTCATCGTAGAGCTGCTTATAGCCGTAGATAGAGTCGGCAATTTCTCGCTTAACGCCGAGATTATCATAATAGAAGAACGTTGAGGGATAGCCCAGTGAGTCGACCGACAGCTTTATGCGGTCAATACCGGAATTGCGAATCGTCATCATACCGCCATCGCGGTTGGTAAACGTGTACCAGTCGCCGTTCAACGTAGCGTAGCGGTTCATCGAATAGAGCAGGTCGTTATCTTTATCCATGAATTCAATGAAGTCGATATCGCCGTTCTGGTCAGGCTTAAACTCTATTGAGCGGACTTTCATAACAAGTTCCTGAAAGGCTTGGCCGCGATCATCGTTATAGTTGGGCTCGTCAAGCAGATACGGCACTTGAATATCCTGCGAAGGAATGATCTTGTTGGAGCTGAGTACCTCGATATGGTCAAATTGGGCTTTGCGGTGACCGTTATGGCTCAGTTTGTAGTAGAGCGGTAGGCGGCTGCGCTGGTCTTTGGTCAGCTGTTGGCCTAAACCTACGGGCCAGCCGTTCTTTAGCTGATATTCAGCGTAATACTCCTCGGTAGGCCATACGTTCATATATTGGTTATAGAGGTAGATGCCTGCGGCAATAAGAATAGTAAAGACGGCAATCGCCGATACAAGGATAATTCGGCGGCGTGCCTGCAGTTTTTCTTTGCGAGCAGCCTCCTCAACGGCATGGATTCGTTTGTCTTCGTTGCGCTTCAGGCGACGCGCAACGATTACCGGGCAGAGCACATCGTGGATAAACTCTATACGTAGGTCGCCGCCATAAGAGAATTGGCGCAGCAATTTTACGTCGTTGACCAGGTGGTCTAACTCGGCATCGGTCATGCCGCTTTCGCGCAACACGGTTGAGCGGTCGCGGTTATCGCGGCGACCATCTTCGTTAATGAGCGTATCTTCCAACCATTCAACCGTCTGCTTGGATAGTCCACTTATGGCATCGGCATAGAAGTCTTCAATGATATTTGCGCTGTAGGTTTCAACCAGGTCTCGGCTGATAACATTGTCGCCTACAGATTCCATCTTTTCATACAGACGGCTCAGATAAAGCGACAGGATTGCGGAGTCAACCATGATTTCCGGCACGCCGTCAATCTCAAAGTTGGTTTCGCCCGTAACCTTTTCGATAATCAGCTTGGCAACGGTAGTTGTTACCAACCCCTTGCGCGGTTGCATAATGATTTCCGCAGCTTGCTCGTCGTTGATCGGTTGCAGGCAGTAGCGGTTGTTTTTCAGCGACGGAATGTCGGTAGTGTTGCGCTCGAGATATGATAGGAAGTCTTCGCGCAGCGTAAATACGATATGAAAATCGGGGTCGGATTTATAGGCGTTGACGCTGGCCGTTAGGGATGCCAAGCCGAGGATATCGTCGTCGGAATCATCGGTGCTGTAATTGGCGCTGTCGCCCAATTCGGCTTTAACGAGGTATTCCGGCTTTACGTTGTTAAGCAGGTCGGTAATCTCGCTGAAGAAGTTGGCAACCTTTGAGTGGTTTGACTCGAGGGTAAATATTTCCTCAAATTGGTCGAAGACAATCAGGGGTTTAACAACATTGCCTTCGCCGTCTTTGTAGTTGATGCGGTGGAAAAATTCCCAAAGCGATTCGGTAGAGGTTGGCTCAACCAGCTCCTCAGAGTGGATTTTGATACCGTCTTGCGATTTCTCGACTTCGCGGTTAATAGCCGCTTTAATTTGGTCGAGATAGCTGACCTCAACGTTGTGCTCCAGGCGGATGTAAACCGGGAAGATGCCGTGCTCCCTGACGATAGGGAAGATACCGGCGTTGAGGATAGAGGATTTACCGATACCGGAACGGCCGTAGACAACGGTCTGGCAGTTCTGCATAACCAGCAACGATAAGACTTGAATCTCACTGTTGCGTCCGTAAAGAACTTCCCCTTCGAGATAGGTACGTAGACCGTTCCAGGGGTTAGTTTTTTTAGATGTATCGTTGGTTTGCATTGTTTCGGGAGTAGATGAATGGTCAGCTGTTGATTAGAAGAGAGTGTTGTGTTTGAATTTGTCCAAACGGTTCAGCGCTTCGTTGATAGAGAGCAGCACGTTGTCGAATTGGTATGAATCGTCAAATTCGATAGAATTATGACTTTTCATTTCCTTTGGAATCTGGGCGTCGTAGAAGTTGAATCCCTTTTCGTGGATGGGGATTATAAAGTTGCGGTCGCCTACATTAGCCTGCAGCTCCAGGGCTTTCTTCCATTCCGAGCGATAAACATGGAAGTCCATCGCTTCGCGGTCGATGTTGCGAGTGATTATCGGAATAAATACCTTAGAGTTCTCGATGGCGGTTTCGATTTCATCCATGAATTTTGAACCACCTAAGAGGTTGTTGCGGTCATACCATACGTTTAGACCGTTTGCCGTCAGGAAATTATAAAGTTTCTCGGCAACTACGCTGTCGCTGCGCGAATAGGAGATAAATACCTGAGTGGTACGGGGCGGACGATTAAAGCGTTCTCCATCGTGATTTTGCTCGTTGTACTCTTTCAAGCGACGCTCGATTTCGTTGACAATTTCAACCGGTTTCTTGTTGGCCGGTAGGAATGTATCGATTCGGCGGAGATATTCAACGAGGCTTTCCGTAGTCCTTTCATCGGCAGCCATCAGGCCCATTGTCTTGGTCTCGGCATTTTTATCCATGCAGAACCAGATAAAGCGGAACAGCCAGTCGCTATAGCCGCAACCGAGCATCAGCAGATATTTGTCTTTCAGCTGATAGCAGAGGTTGCTGGGGCGGTGGGACTCGCTCATCCAGGAGCGACAGAAGCGTAGCATATCGTCGTCGGTCAGTACAAAACTGCGCTCCGCACCGGGCACTTTTCCAAACATATAATAGATGGTTGGATTATTCATGTCTTCGGCTGAACCGATGTCGCCGATACCAACCTTAGTGTCTTTTCTGGGATCGTTGCAGAACGATAGCACCTTTACATCACGATTGCCCCATACTTCGCGCATCGTGTTTTCAACGATAGGGGAGAAGGATGTTGTAATAACGAAGGGGAACTGTTTGATTGACAGAATGCGCTTCAGTATGTCGGACGGCTTGAAGAAGCGCTCGATATTCCTTTGGTTGGCAAATATGGAGCCTACTAATGTATAAAGCTTGTTGCGCGATACACTCGGTGTATTGAACAGTTTTGCCAACTGATTTAGAAATTCCGCATCGTAAGCCAATTGCGAGAACGTCTTATGGGGCGTTGGCAACTGCAACTGTTTGTCGATAAGAGATATCAGAAACTCGTTGATATTAGAGTTCCCGTCAAGATCGCAAAGAATATCCGGGCCGATTACCGGCACTACGTTGCCGGCAATGGCAGCTTCAATTAGTGCGTCCCACTGGGCTTTCTCAGGGTCTAATTCGCCAAAAATGTTAAAATCAACAAGGTCCATAATTGTGCTGATAGAAATGGAGAGTTAGGCAATCAAATGCCTCAATCGTGATTGTTGGTAAGATTATACGGCAAACTTAATAAATAAAATGCTATTTTGCAAATAATTAGTATGAAATATTGCTTATAGCTGACAGTTTGTAGAGAAATTACTTCTGAGAGATTGTAAACCCTTTTTGTAGAATGAATTGTATGGTTGAGAGGGCTGTATGGCGGTCGTAGTCTTTTTCGGATTCGGGGAGCTGCTCGTAGGGGACGAGGCAGGGATGCAGGCGGAGCGCATCGTTGCGCTCCGGGCCGTAGCTCCAGCCTTCGTTTATGCGGCCTTCCGACCATACTTCATGTACGTTCTTGGCCAGTGCCTCCACCAGCGGCAGCAACTCTGCCGGCAAGTTTCCGGCCCCGCCGGTAACCGGCCGAGGCGTATATTTTTCGTGTTCCATCGTCAGTCTTGTTGGCGTTAAATCGTGTGATTAGATTTGTTATCTTCGGCAGAGCGGAGCTGGGGGAGGCGTTGGACTAGGGTAGTTGCTACAACGCCGTAGTCGTAGAGCTTGTAGTCGGGCTCCCATTTATAATCTGCATGGTCGCGGATTTCGAGTTGGGCGTTTTGTGATTCTTGGTCGAGATCTTGCCAGGGGATTATACAGTTGTGGGCTCTACGACGTTCATCGCAGGTATGGCGAAATTCGTAGGGTTCATTGGCGAAATCGTCGCCATAGGTGGCGATATAATTTGCGGTAGAGATATATCCCAGTACTTCATGTGAGGCAACCCAGCGCATATGCTCTGTCCTTGCCAGATTTCGCAGTAACAGGTTTTCGCGGTCGGAAAGCAGAGCCTTGCTATGTTGTATGTCGCATTTGTTGCCATCGCCGCATATGAGTGTGGCCAACTCGTCGAAGGAGTGTCCTCCGGGATAGGCAGCTTTCAGAATAATTGTTTTGGTAATAGAATGGTAGGCGTTGGCAATATCTTGCGCTTCTTTTCGACGCAAAGAATTGTAGGCGTTCAATGTCCCTTTGTCGATAAAGGCGTTATGGCGTTCTTTCCAGCGCTCGGATTTCGATGAATTGTTGATATTGCAATACATCTGATTGTAATCCCGGCCACGTTTTTCAAAACTGTTCTCGATAATCTGATCATACGTGTAGATATGTTCGTTTGTGCCGAAAATAACGATATGTCGATCGTTAGTGCCTTCGTTGTAGTAGTTGGCAATAGCCTGAAGGTAGTTAACGTGCTCTACCGTATAGCAGCGTACAAGGATAACTAATTTGTCGAGGTTCTTACGGGCAATGCGTAGCTTGTTGAAGAGTCTAACGGCAATAGTAATATTGTCGTCGTCATTTCCGGTAGATATTACGATATAGTTCAGTTGATGAGCTTGCTCGCGGATCAGCTTGTAGAAGGCTTCGGATTGAGTATCGAAATTATGGAGGGATAGCATTGGCTGATGGCTGATAGAACCGTTGGCGTCAACGATAGGTTGAGTCTGGTCCATCGCCGGGGCATTGGCCAAGAATCGGCCGGCAATATTGTTGATATTCGGGTCGACGATATCGCAGTGGAAGGGTGAGCGGATAATATTAGCCGACGCGCCGTTGGGTAGTTTGCCCATGACGTCGTCCTCTTTGTCGGATGTTGAATCAACAAAGGCTCCAAATTCATAGAGAAAGCGCAAGGCGTCTTGGCCCGTTTCGCCGAAACCAATAATCATGCAATTAAAGGGGGATTTTACGGTACCGAGATTATCCGACGTGTCTATATCAACGAAGTTAATCGGATGGAATTGGCTATTGCCTTTCAGTTCGTTGATGCTGTCGTGGGATGCGTCGATGAGGCGGATATTAATGTTATTTGTTGAGAGGTCGTTCTCGATAGCTCGGCTTACACTATTGTAACGGGCATCGCAGTAGATATTGACAACGTGATTGTTGGCAGCTGCGTCGACAATGTCGCTGTCTTGGCGTAGATTGCTAACCGCCCGGATGTTGGCCATGCGGTCATCGCCCAGCAGGAAGATGTGGATGTTGCCGGTTGTGCGCTGAATCAGCCGTACCACTGAGGCTAATTGCAGCTCATCGCGGAGCGTTGGTTGGGTGCCTTTGTGCTCCGGATCAATGTCCATTTTAGAGAGTTTATGGAAAGTGTTGGCAATCAGACAATCCAGCTCCTTGAAGCGGTCTAATTCTTTGTTTTTGTATGATAGGAAAGAGAATAAGCGGTCCATGCCTGCAATAGACTCCTTAGATTCGCTTTTGTCGCTGCTGTTAATGAATAGAATCAGCGAGTTGGCGGCTTTATCGTGCTTTATAATATCCTTGGCAAGCAGGTAAGATGGATCGTTCATGCCCCAGAATAGGTAGAGATTGTCAACCTTTTTCCCAAAGCGTGTGGCTAACAGCAGACGAATCTTAGAGATAATATTGTAGCCAAAGTGCTTCAAAACGAATGCCATACTGATGAAAGCTGCAATAGCATGGATCAATGAGAAGCATGCCATAAAGAGGAAGTTGTTATGGCATTGTTCGTGAATAGCACTGGCATCGCTATGCAACAAGAACATTTCCAAAGCATGGATTATAGCTATCGGGGCTACGCTCAAGATGTTCAGAAGGTCAATCTTTACGTCTATTTCCCCTACCTCGGAGGTCATCATACCTACACTGTAGATAGCAAAGCCAATGATCAGCACAATGTAGAACCATATGGTCAGATGGCGTTCGATGTATGACCAGGTTTTAGACCATGCGGTTTGTGCTGAATGGGAATGATGACTCCACGCCAGTAGGCAGAAGATTAGGGCAATCGCGATTCCAACGGCTACTGCCATTAAGCCAACCCATGGGAGCAAGTAGTTACTAATTGCTCCCGGGGCGCTGAAATGCTGTATCTCTAAAAGATTCATTAACAGAGATTAAAAGGTGGTGATGGTTGTAGATTCTAACTGTTAGGTTGCTCGGATTATTGAGGCATTGCCGGCATAGCGCCTTGAGTAGCGCCGCCTTGAGCCGAGGCCCCTTGAGCAGCACCGACTGTTGCTCCGGTGGTCGGTGTGGCAGTAACTGTAGCAGTTGAGTCCAGGTCGAACAGCTTGTTGAGTTGCTTGGTCTCTTCAAGGTAGATAACCGTAGCAGCCGGTGAAACCAATTCTTTTACCCAGTTATCGCCCAGGTATGCTGTCTTGATAGCCGTCCATACGTTCTTGAAGAATGAGTTATTGGTCTGACGGGTGTTCATGCGATGCCATTCGCTTTGCCATACCTCTTTTTGCCAGCTCTTGTAGCCGGGAAGATTTGCAAAACTTACGGCTTCGCCGTTGCCAACTTTATCGATAGGTACATCCTTTAGATAGTGCTTGGAGTTGAGTTGGCAAGATTCCGTAATTTCGAAGTTGAGTTTGTATTGACCTGTACCCCAGATGGAAGCGTCGTTGGAGCCGATGTAAGAACGGGGTACGATAAAGCTGTCGCCGTTGATGGTTACGGCTTGCAGTGTTTTCGGGTTCTTACCGTCAAAGTAGAATCGTCCGTTTTCATCGAGCATATCGTTGGTAATCTTTGCGGTAATAATAAACTCACCCAACTCTTGGTCTTTGTAGACCATGACGGCTTCGTTAATCCATGAAGAGGTCAAGGTAACTTTAAACTGGAATTCAAGGTTGGAGAATTGGTCGAAGCTGAACGATTCTTTAGCGCTGCGACCGTTTACGTTGGGAATGTTGCAATATTCGGGGTAGAATATCAGGGAGTCAACGTTGAGATAGAATTTGGAGTGATTGACCATATGGGCAATTCCAAGACTGTCTGAACGCAGGCTGCAGGCTACATAGAAGGCATCTTGGCCGATTCCGCTACGATAATGACCGCTGTCATCCATCTTGCCATCCTTATTGCCGGGCAGATTCTTGCCTGACTTTGCTTGGCCGGGGGCTCCGCCCTTACCTTGCAATTCGTTCATTCTTTGAGCAACGGCGTTGCTGTCGGTGACCTCGATATAATTGCGGCAGCTGAAACCCTTGAATTTGAGGTAGTGGGGGTCGAGTGCACCTTGGGTAGATGTCTGATAGTAGAAATCTTCAATCTGTTCCTTGTCAGACAGTTTCTGAGTATAGGTACATTCCTTTTGTTTGGCTTTACTCCAGCTTTCGAAATTCTTGGAATTCTTTTGAAGTTGACCAACAATCAGGTTTACGCCGAGTTCAATAAGATTGGATGTGGCGTTAACGGTCTTTTGCGTGACAGTGCTTTTATAGCTGTCGGCTATTTCGCGTCCGATGCCTCGATTAGCGTTGCGAGCATTTGTTATGTAATCAATTTCGTTGTTAAGCGCGGTTAGTCCGTCAGCATCGTTCATGTAGTCAACAGCAATTTGATATTTGTATTGACCCATTACTTCCTGCTTGCCTTGACCATCGGCAGCAGGGGCTGCTCCGGACTGGCTGTCGGGCTTGTCGGTAGCTTGTAAAGCTATACAAGAAAGGAACGAAACGCCTAAAATTGCCAAATGTTTCATACGAATTGTTCGGTTATAATACATCAATCATTATGAATGCGTTGACGTATCGAGGTTTATTGATATTAGTATTTTTCTTCTTGGTTAGAGTGGCTGCAGAGAAGCGGCCGTTAGTGGTTGCGACTTGCGACAGCATTGACTGACGAGCCTGCATAAAGGCTTGGTAGGTTGATAGGCCGGAGGCCAGATTCTGATAGAAGCGTTTCATCAGCTCTCCGGTAGCATAGTCGTCAACGCTCCATAGGCTCAGTAGCATTGCGTTAACTCCGGCCATTTTCAATCCGCGTTGTAGGCCGTAGATGCCGTCGTCGGTCATCTGGCCCAGGCCGGTCTGACATGCTGAAAGGACGATTAGTTTAACCGTCTGCCAGTCTTGCTTTGATAGTTCTTTTGCCGTCAGGATACCGTCGGGCTGCGTAGAATCGAAGTTGTTGTCGTTGATGGCGCTGTTGGCTCCGGCCATGATCAATCCGCTTTCCGACATGCTGTTGTCGGTAATTGCCGGTTTGAGGTCTGAGCCGGCAATAACGCCGGCAAAATATCCGTGGGTTGACAGATGAATCAGCGGAATACCGGATGAGGCTAAATGGCAGAAACTATTATCGGTTGCGTTGTCGGCCCGCAAGGTCGTTATTCGGCAGGATGTCGACAGCTTTTGGATAGCGTTGCTGATGGAGTCAATCTCGTTGGCCGTACCGGGAAGCGTTGAGAAATAATATTTCCTGAAGGCCATCATTTTGTAGGCAACTTCATCATTGGCTTGATCGGTAGCTTTGTCGCTGTCCGCTCTGTTGGCCGTTGTATAATCAATGCCTCCACAGAGCAATAGTTGGCTCACATCGAGTTTGGGCGGAGTAATCAGCACCTTTGTAGAGGTTAGACGGTGATATTCTGCGGAGCTGTCGGTTGTCATATACTCGATAGCCAATAGATTGAGAAAGCCGTCGGGCGCAAAATATACCTTTTGAGATTTGCCGATAGCCTTGGTTAACTCCGGAGTCCAGATGGCGGAAAAGAGGGTTGAATCGGAGTAAAGATAATCTTTATACGCCGGGTTGTCGCTGCGGACAGCTTCTCCAACGGTAACGTTGTGCGCAACTTTTGTTTGCTCGAGCGTTTTCAGATCGGCTATATGGATAAATTGAGGTTTCAGGCTATTGCGTTTTATAACAATAGCTCCGATTTGCTTGGCATCGTCCTTGCCGTTATATTGTACGAATTCAATAGCGCAATCATCCTTGCCAAGTTTGTCGCGAACATTTTGCCATGTATACAGTTTCGCATTGGGTTTGCGGTAGTCGAGTAGATAGCCTTTTGAGAATAAGGCTAAATCGTAGAGCATATCGGGTGCATAATCGCCCAAGCGATAGCAATCAAACAAGAAATCATGGATTTTCAACCAATAACGCTCTTGCTGTGCATCGGTCATGGATGCCAGGTTGCTGTTAATGTCCTGTTTGAGTGCATTAAGATATCGGGTGTAGCACTGTTTGGCACGTGCACGATTGTCGGTAGCATCATAGTCGTACTGCATCATTAGAATCTTGCCAAGGATGCGTTGCAAACTGGGAAGATTGGTGTAATTTGGGATGGTTGTAATGTCGTTGACGGCTCCGGCAAAGTTGTTAAGGCGAGCTAGAATCATAGCGTGGCTGCTAAATGCGTCAACCAGAAGATTGTAGTAGCGTTTCTGATGAGGATCCGTAGCGTTAGCGTCGGCTCCCATTGCAAAGTAGAAATCGCATACTTCGTCGGCCAGGGGGAGTGCCTTATCGTATTCGCGCGCTTTGTAGTAGAGGTTCATCATATCGCGCATTAACAGGATTGGTAGTTCCTGGTCGAAGTCCGGACTTTCCTGTAGTTCGTCAAGGATGGAAAGAGCACGGTTATATGCTGCTTCTGCACGGCTGTAGGCGGCTTCGTTGCTGTCGTAGATGGAGTAGTAATATGAGCCTTCAAGTTTTGCAAGGGCCTCGCGTATAAGAAGCTGCTGATTCGATGTGAGTTGGCCCGAAACAGAGTTGTAGGCAGAGGTTGCTCTGTCGAGGGCATCCTTCATTTCGTCTGATAGGTCGAGGGCATAATAGGCCTCCCCTTGAGCTATGATGCTACGTAGGTAATATTCCGTGTCGTTGGCTTGAAGAGCCTCATTTTCGGCCTTGACAAATTCCTTTGCTGCCAATATGAACTCGTTATTATCCATTAGCAACACTGCATTGTTATAGGTCGGCAATGAAGTAGCTGCCCCGTGACACGGTAATATGCCTATCAGAATAAATGCTAATATGATGAATCGGAGTTGTTTCATTTACTCTTGGGATTGTGATTTACAATAACAAAGGTAGCATTGCTGACTTTGTCTTGATTGCTGATTTTCAGTGTGATGTTTTCGTCGTCTTTGGGCCCTTGGTTGGCATCGAGGATGTAGTAGGTAATCCCTTTGGCGTCTTTGGCCGATGGCGATATAACGGGGCCGTTGCCTATGCGTAGTTCGGTTGAATAGGCCTGACTTGCATTAAAGGGGATGATGGCAAAGCACTGCTGGCCAATACGATTCTTGATGGTATAGGTTGAGGTAGCTCCCTTCTTAATGCCTTTCTCAATTATCGAAAATGGCGCGTGGTTCTCCGGCCCGTCAAGGAATTCTTTGCTGGAAAACTGTACGCGGCCTTTGCGTTTTAGTTCGTTTACGATAATGTTGATAAAGAATCGCTGCTTTCCGGAGAGCAAACAGTCGTTGTTGCGGTCGATGAGTTTTGTCATCAAGGTAATCTCCTGAATGTGTGCTCCGAGGTTATCTTGAGCAAGATTCCAGCTCTTTTCGTTGTTGTTGCGTAGCAGGAGAATGTCGTTCACCAGGGCTTGAGTTTCTGCTTCGTTATGTTCTTGCAAAAAGTTCTGAGCGTTTACTGTTAGCAGAGACAGCGCCAGTAAGAGAGACGTGATAACGTTTCTGATATTTGCAATCATGCTTTCAGGCCATTTGCTGTCAATCTCGTTTTGCTTTTGCTTGTCGGTAACGCAGTGGCTTGCTCGGCATTGTCGTTGCTGATGGCTTAGCTTGTCCGATTCCTGTTGAGCTATTTTCGCGATTTCAGCGAATCCGGGCCGTTGACTCTTGTCGAAGTTGAGGCAGCGATGTAGCAAGATGTTGAGCGACTTCGCTTCTTCTTGAGGAAGTTGAGGTATAGGCGAGGTAGCCTTTTGCGCTTTTTCGCCTTGACCATTGAAGATTGGAGAGCCATTAATCAATTCGATGGCCGAAGCAGCCAATAGCCATACGTTGGCAACGGCATCTGTTTTTGTCGTCGCGTTGGTGAGTGTGAATTTATCCTGTTGAATTTCAACGTTGTTCAGCGCAACGACCGGTTGCAACGTATCGGTTGCAACTTTAGATAGTTGCTGCGCAACGTCGAGAATATATTGCCAGCAAACGTTGAGCGGACAATATCCTTTCAGGTCAGAGGCGTATGTAGTAGAGGGTGCGCTCATTGATTAATTTGCTTGATAAGTTTGTTAACTTGTGATACCGGTACGACCAAGGTCTTCTTGTCGTCAGCCCATGATATTATACCGACAACTTCGTGAGTTGTATTGGTCCAGTTGGTTGCGAAGATAGGTCCTCCGGAATATCCGGGCCCAAACCGATAGTCGCATATCAGAAAATCGTCAGAGCTTTTGGGCATGAAGCTGAGGGATGTGGAAGCATCTTGCAGATGCGATTTTGTCTCGCCGTTATATTGATTTAGCGGGAATCCGAAGCCGTAGAGCGTAGGTCGGTCACGGCTGAGCAAAAGAGAGTCGCCGGCCAACGAGATAGTTCCTTTAGGTTTATCGTTGCCCCACGTCATAACGGCAACATCGCCCAGCGTAGATTCCTTGTCATCGTAGTTGCTGGTTAGCGTGCGCCAGAAGTACGTGCGGTTTGGATTACCGAGTTCGTAGATGTTGTCATTCTCCTTGTCCATCAAGAAGTCATCTGAAGTCAACGTCCATTGCTGATGCTCATCCTCCGACATAATCGTCAGTTTGCTAACCAGGCGGATTGTTGAATCCTCTTCAGCCAGAATTGCATATTCAACAATCTTGGATGTAATCTGCTTAAAATCATCGCGCAATTCATTCTCCATTGCCAGCCAAGGTTCAATACAATGGCGTGCCGTAACGAAATATCCGTTGTCGGTTACGAATCCGGTTCCAATCGAGGCTCGATTAAGCTTAATGCAGGTATCGCCTGCGGCGCGATATACGTAAACCGAGTCAACTTTTATGATGTAAATGCTGGAAATTTCTTCTTTGAAGATATCTCTGGTAGGGCGATGCTGAAGGTAGATGTAAGCGATAATGCTGAGTAGGATGCATCCCAGTATCGCGAACATCCCCCAAATAGTGGTTGACGAGCGGTGATTTACATACAATGCTTCGGGCGTCCCTTGGGAGATAGAGAACTGTAGCTCCGTCTTGTCGAAGATTATCCGGTCGTTGTCATGCAGATGGCGAATAATCCCAAGCGGTTCGTTATTTACGATGATTGACGCATTGGGTTCCTGGCGGATGATATCCCAAGAATCGCCATTACGAGTGATTACGGCGTAACAGGTATCAACATAATCGGGATGTTGCGGCAGGCGTAGCTCGCACTCCGGCGTTTGGCCGATAAACAAGGCGCTGTCGGCATAATTGAACTTGTCGCCACGCTTATGCAGCGCATCGTTGGTACGAAAACGTAATGAATAATATTTTGTTTCGGTTCCCATTATTCCCGGTGTTTGTAGGCGTAAGCAATCAATGGAATAGAACGAGTTAGTCCCTGGTCGTAACGTGTTACGGGAAGCCCTGAGTCGTCTATGCCCAATTCGTGGTAATTCCTGAGATCTTCATGCTTGAGCTCTTTCTTGTAGACCTCTTTCTTGCTGATATCGGCCAAGATCGCTTGATGTTCGGCTTCCGAGGTTGGTACGTAGCCTAAGATCAGTCCCTCAACGTTCCATCGGTTATGCTCTACTTCCGAAAGCAACTCTACATCGCGGTCGCTGAGGGCGAAGAGTGTTCCCCAGCGCGAAGTGTCTATCCCAATAGAACGCATCTTGGTAGTGATGGAGAAAGCGTTGTAGATATTCGACCATCGTTTGGACGTGTTCAGTTTTGGGCAACCATGTTTGTCATTTAGGTTCCAAAGTTTGTCCAAGTCGGCCTGAGAGGGGAGTTCGGTAGCAATGATCATCGGCACCATACCTTGTCGTTGCTCATCGCTATCGGATGCGCGCATATTGCAGTAGGCGTAATTGACCAGTTGAGCCAGTCGAATGAACGCTTGGAAATATTGTGGATTGAATTCTTCGAAGCCGAAGGGCTGCAGGTTGGCGTAGCCCGGTGATTGTTTCAGGAGGTTGATGGCCGTAGGATTGCTGGCCTTCACGAAGATTTGGCAGGAGTCGTTGTGCAGTTCGCGTGGCAGGGCTAGGGCGTTGCTGATATTCTCGTCGTTATCGTCGGCGCAGAAGGCTAGCGTCAGTTGCTGATTGATGTCCGTAGCCCACTGAGTAAGCTTGTAGTTAAGGACTTTGCCGGTGGCGGGAGACTCAACGAATTCCCATTCTATGCCGACAAAATCTTTGCGTGTTTCGGCATACTTTGGTGCGGTAGTGTTGGCGGAGATTGCGCTATCGGAGATTTTGACATCTCGGCAATAGCTATGGCGCAGCAGGTTGGCGTAGCGTTGACGGAATTTATAGAAATCGGCCAGCGAGTTGGCCACCATCGTGATACGGGTGCGCAACGTGGTGTCGCGGCAGTAATTCGGGTAATGTGCTACTTGGGCGGCATTTATCGCAAGGCTTTCTGCCTGGGCCGAACTGCCGAAAATTACCAGATGAACGTGTTGGGCAGATTCAGCGGTAATCGGTTTGCGGTCAAGCCTAAAATGGCTTGCCGGATCAATGCCGAGAAAATATATTGCATTTAAATCCTCCGTAGTGTAGGCATAGAGTTCGATGTTGTCCATCAATGAGCCGGTTAGCTGCATGCGCTTAAGCGCATCAACGAGGCGCTGATTGCGCAGTATTAGGTGGATGCGTAGTCTTACACCGTTATGCTCCGCGGCATTGTAGCCGGCAGCAACCTTTTCCATTTCAGAAATAGCCGCATTGTCGGCCTCTGATGTCGGGCCATTTAAATCCGATTTAATTACTAAATCTTGTTGTGACATGGATTGATTCTTTACATCGACTTTACTACTAACCAATATGGGGTAATGTAAGCACCATTATTAGGAATTCGTATATATAGGTGCAAAGTTAATGAAAAAATCTAAAAAAAGAAATATGCTATTTAATTTATTTGATATTGTAAAACAGCGGATTAATGAACGAGCGGATTAGGCTTTAATAGAATCGGCAAAAAGCGTGCGATTTTGCAACGACCTGCCGAGGGTTAGTTCGTCGGTATACTCGATTTCGTTGCCGAGGGCTACGCCGCGAGCCAGCTGAGTAATCTTAACATCGGGGTATGGGGCCAGGCGGCGATAAAGGTAGTAGCCGGTTGTATCGCCTTCCATTGTAGCACCGAGAGCCAGGATTACCTCCTTAATATCGCCGGCAGCTACGCGCGCTATCAAGGAATCAATCTCCAACTGGTCGGGGCTGATACCGTCGATAGGGGATATGATGCCTCCCAATACATGGTATAAACCTGTGTATTGGCCGGTGTTTTCCAGAATCATAACGTCTTTGACCGACTCAACTACGCATATCGTGGAGCGGTCGCGACGCTGGTCGGCGCATATCGGACATACCTCGGTTTCGGAAATATTATGGCAAACTTTGCAGTAGGCGATACCCTTGCGCATGTCGATGATTGCCGTGCCCAGGGCGTTGGCGGTAGCCGGGTCTTGGCGAAGTAGATGTAACGCCAAACGAAGGGCTGTTTTGCGGCCTATTCCGGGCAAACGCGAAATTTCTGTCACGCAATTCTCCAGCAAAGTTGAATCAAATTCTTGTCTCATGATGCAAAGTTACGGGATTTTGGGGATTTTTGGCGGAAGATGTTGAAAAAAAGCTTAACTTTGCACCCGTAAAAATTCCTAATTGATCAAATGGAAATAATAAGAAGTGTCAACGAGCTTAAAGAAGCCGTTGCCCGATTCAAGGCTGAGGGTAAAACCATCGGTTTCGTGCCGACTATGGGAGCCCTGCATGCCGGACATATTTCGCTTGTAGACCGTTGCCGCGCCGAGAACGATGCGGTAGTGGTCAGTGTCTTTGTAAATCCTACACAGTTCAATAATGCAACCGACCTTCAGACCTATCCTCGCACTGAGGAGGCTGACTGCGCTAAACTTCAGGCTGCCGGCGTTGATATAGCTTTCATCCCGACGGTAGAAGAGATGTATCCCGAGGAAGATACCCGCGTTTTCGACCTTGGCCAGGTGGCTGCCGTAATGGAGGGGCCGATGCGTCCGGGCCATTTCAACGGTGTTGCACAGGTTGTCAGCAAGCTGTTTAGCTTTGTAACGCCCGATCGTGCATACTTTGGCGAAAAGGATTTCCAGCAGATTGCGGTAATTCGCCGCATGGTTGAATTGGAGAAATTCCCGGTTAAGATTATTGACTGTCCGATATGTCGCGAGGCTGACGGTCTGGCGCTGAGTAGTCGAAATGTACGTCTTACCCCGGAGAATCGCAAGGTAGCGCCTGCTATCCACCAAATATTGAAGAAGAGCGTTGAATGGTCGCGCACTCATTCTCTCGAAGATACTCGCCGACTGGTTATCGATGAGTTGAATTCTTATCCTTGCATGGAGGTTGAGTATTACGAGATTGTTGATCCGCTGACGATGCAGCCCCTTCAGGAATGGTCAACGCCTCATAACGACAATGCCGTTGGATGTATTACGTGCTATTGCGGTGATGTACGTCTGATTGACAATATCAAATACGAACGCTGAGAATGAACGTAGAAATTCTGAAATCCAAGATTCACCGCGTAACGGTTACCGAGGCGAATCTCAACTATATCGGCAGCATTACTATCGATGAAGATTTGATGGATGCCGCTAATATCCTTCCCGGAGAGCATGTCTACATCGTCGATAATAATAACGGCGAGCGACTCGAAACCTATGCCATCCCCGGCGAGCGCGGTTCGGGTGTAGTATGCCTTAACGGTGCTGCTGCCCGTAAGGTGCAGCCCGGCGATATCGTGATTATTATGGCTTATGCCTCGATGCCCTTTGAAGAAGCTCGCGGCTTTAAGCCTGCAGTAATCTTCCCCGATACCGCTACTAACAAGCTTTAAAAACCTCCTGTCAATCCCCCTGAGATATGTTTGAAAATCTTAGCGAGAAACTTGAAAGAAGTTTCAAAATCCTGAAAGGTCAAGGTAAGATTACCGAGATCAACGTGGCCGAAACCCTCAAGGATGTACGCCGCGCCCTTCTTGATGCCGACGTTAACTATAAGGTAGCCAAGAGCTTCACCGATACGGTTAAGCAGAAGGCCCTGGGCCAGAACGTAATCAACGCTATCAAGCCGCAAGAGCTGATGGTAAAGATTGTTCACGACGAGTTAGCAACCTTGATGGGAGGCGAAACCGCCCAGATCAATCTCTCGGGCAACCCGACGGTAATCCTGATGTCGGGTTTGCAAGGTTCCGGTAAGACAACCTTCTCCGGCAAGCTGGCCCGCAAGCTCAAGAGCGAAAAGGGAAAGCGCCCGCTGTTGGTAGCCTGCGACGTTTACCGTCCGGCAGCTATTGAGCAGCTGAAAGTGCTGGCTGAGCAGATTGAAGTGCCGGTTTATACCGAAGAGGGCAACAAGAATCCCGTACAGATTGCTCAGAACGCTATCAACTACGCCAAACAGAACCATCTTGATTTGGTAATCGTCGATACCGCCGGCCGTCTGGC
>CAZEST010000004.1:2697-35837 GCA_964514745.1 uncultured Alistipes sp. | reverse complement strand
GGTCTGTCTCCAAGGTCGACATTTCCTATCTTCATAAGCGTATAATTCTATGCAATCGTAAAGTTACAAAATTCTATTTAAGCTGACTACTGTCAACCTACTTTATTACCAATTATTTTGCTGTTTTAGCAAATCTTTTTTAGCCTAATGACAACACGGAGCAATTCTCCCGACGCAGCATATCCGCTACGGCGACCACGTCGTCAATCGAAATTTCATTTATCGAATCTTCCATCTGTCGGCGCGTACGGATCTCACCGGTCAGCAACAACGAGCGTCCGGCCGACAGAATTGTCTGCTCCAAGCTCTCGGAAGCTACGAGCATCTGCCCGATATACTGCTTCTTGGCAGCCGCCAATTCGCGCGCTGTTAAAGGATGGGTAACCAGGCGGTCCAATTCCTTCCAGACCAGGTCCAAGCATCTGTCGCGGTCGCTCGGATCGCAACCAAAGTAGACATTAAACAAGCCGCAATCACTAAACATCGTTGTCGAGGCCTCAACCGTATAAACCAGCCCACGACGTTCTCGCAAGCTGATATTCAATCGAGAGTTCATGCCGGGGCCGCCAAGCAGATTCGTAACCAATGCAATCGCATGGCGCTGCTCCGACCTAACGCCCGGCAGATGCGCGCCAATAACCGTATGGCTCTGGTGCGTATCTATTGCGCGACGGATATTAAACAGCGGTTGACGCTCCGGGGCCACACGCAACAGTTGATTCCCCTCGCGACGCATTCCGTCAAAGGCCTTACAAACTTTAGCATAAACTCTTTCAGGCGATTCCGGCCCGAGATAATATGCTACCATTCGGTTGCCATAGAAGTTACCTACCAGATAATTCCTGCAAACCTCCGGCGAAAAGCTGTCTAAACTCATATCCGAGCCGAGAATATTATGGCCGAGTTGACTTCCTTGATAGAAAAGATCCTCAAAATCATCATAGACAGCCTCCGACGGCGTGTCCAAATAGCTGTCAATCTCGTCACGCACTACCTCGCGCTCCTTATCAATTTCCTTCAAGGGAAACTCTGAATTCTCCAGCAAATCCGCAATCAAGTCAATCGCTCGCGAGAGATTGCCTCGTGGGAAAACGGAATAAACATTAGTTTCTTCCTTCGATGTAAACGCATTCAGGTCACCGCCAACAGCCTCCATACGATTATTTATATGGCATGCCCGGCGATGGGTTGTCCCCTTAAAGATTGTGTGTTCTACGAAATGAGCGAGGCCAAATTGGTCGGTCTGTTCGTCGCGGCTACCGGAATTGACAGCTACGCCGAAATACTCCAACA
The DNA here is from genome assembly GCA_964514745.1 of uncultured Alistipes sp. GTDB lineage: Bacteria > Bacteroidota > Bacteroidia > Bacteroidales > Muribaculaceae > UBA7173. Next base: position 34,544 of record CAZEST010000004.1, on the reverse strand, counting down.
CAAGCCGTGCCCTACGGCATAGAAGTTTCATTCCGCAGGGCAACTCATATATCATTATTTCAGGACTCTTCATCCTTGCCATAAGCAATTCTTCGATTTTAGATTCTGCCGTCGGCCTTCATCAAGGCTATCAATCGGTCAACAGCTTCAGCCGAAGGCAGATTCTTTTCTACCAACTCCTTACCTCGATATAGGCTGACATTACCAACGCCGGCGCCAACATAGCCATAATCGGCATCGGCCATTTCGCCCGGCCCGTTAACGATGCACCCCATAACGGCAATCTTCAGCCCGGGATACATCGACGTTGCAGCTTTTACGCGAGCTACGGTCTGCTGAAGGTCGAACATCGTGCGGCCACATCCCGGACACGATACGAACTCCGTCTTGGTAATTCTGCGACGTGTAGCCTGCAGTATGCCAAGCGCCAAGCGCTGAACGCTCTCGCTATCCATCGTATTCGATAGGATTTCAACACCGTCAATCAACCCATTCAACAGCAGTGCGCCGAAATCCGCCGATGCCCGGATTACAGTCTGTTCGGGCGTTGCATCGCCATAATTAATTGCGGCAATTACCGGCGTTAAATTCCCTTCACGCCATAAGCGGTGCACTTCGGCCGAGATCTCCGCTACCGGATTGGCATGGGCAGATTCCAGGCGAATAACCTGCGACATATCTACCTCATCATAGCCTACAACTACCGGCACATTATCTCCGCCAACCTTGCCAACAGCCTTCGTTGGGCGCTTCTTAGGCTGAACAGGATCATAGTCGGGGGCATACTCCCCGGCAACCGACGGAGCCGATTCGCGAGCGGTAAGATAAGAGGCCAATTCGCGAGCAACAGGCACCTCAGCTTCGGGGGCTTCGCTAAGCGATACTCGAATTGTATCGCCTATACCCTCTCCCAAAAGCGTGCCGATGCCGACGGCCGAACGTATACGTCCATCCTCCCCGTCGCCGGCTTCCGTTACGCCAAGATGCAACGGGAACATCATTCCCTCGGCATCCATCGCACGAACCAAGCGGCGAACAGTTTCAACCATTACAACCGTATTCGAAGCCTTTATCGAAATTACGATATCCGTAAAGTTCTGCGCAACGGCAACTCGGAGAAATTCCATCGCACTCTCAACCATTCCCGACGGAGTGTCGCCGTAACGACTCATAATGCGGTCCGACAAAGAACCATGGTTAACGCCGATACGAATAGCCGTATGATGCTCCTTACAGAGATTCAAGAAAGGCACGAAGCGATCCTCAATCTTCTTCAATTCGCGAGCATACTCCTCATCGGTGTATTCCAGCTTGCGAAACGTACGCCCGGGATCGACAAAGTTGCCCGGATTGATACGCACCTTCTCTACATGGAGGGCAGCTTCCTCAGCCGCACGAGGGTTGAAATGAATATCTGCAACCAACGGGATATTGCATCCGCGTTCACGCAGTATCCGACGAATCTCACCCATATTGGCCGCCTCGCGCACTCCTTGCGCCGTCAGTCGGTCAATGTCCGCTCCGGCTGCAGCTATGCGCTCTACCTGAGCGACCGACCCCTCGGTATCCATCGTTGATGTATTGTTCATTGACTGTAGACGGATAGGATATCCGCTGCCAATCTCTACCGTTCCGACATGAGTGGTAGACGTTGCGCGACGATGGTAATCAAAAACACTCATTCTTATCGTGTGCTCTACGGTTAGTTGGTTTTAAAATCATATTTTACCTCGCTCAGGGCCTCATTAGCCTTAACGATCTTGTTGCTCAGTTCGGAGGTCCAAGCAGCATAGCGCTTAGCCAGCTCTGCATCTGATAACGACAAGATTCTGACGGCAAGTACGCCGGCATTCATGGCCCCGTCAATGCCAACCGTAGCTACCGGAATAGCCGGCGGCATCTGAACGATGGAATAAAGCGCATCCGTGCCCTGCAAAGTTGCCGACAGGGGCACGCCAATAACCGGTAGCGGCGTAATCGCAGCGATGACGCCAGGTAGGGCTGCTGCCATACCTGCACCGGCAATAATAACCTTCACACCACGTCCGGCAGCATTGCGCGCAAAGTCGGCAACCTCCTCCGGAGTGCGGTGAGCTGACAAAGCGAGCATTTCAAACGGCACGGCCATTGAATTCAGAAAATCTGCTGCTTTTTTCATTACGGGAAGGTCAGATGTACTCCCCATGATTATGCTTACTGAAGGATTCATATCTTATTTTTTAAGAGATTACATTAATACGGATTGGAACAATAACGGCAACAACAATACCCAGACTACGCCGTTAACATAGCCGGCAATAACTTGCGAAAAGTTATGATGTCCGAGAATTATGCGCGATGTACCGACGATACCGGCCAACAATACGGCCAGCATAAATTCCCATTGCAACGAATCTACGCTGTTACCGCTCAGCATCAAGTAGAAAATCATTGCGCAAAGGCCTCCCATGCCGGTTGCATGGCCTGAGATTTTCCACCAACGGTTTACAACCGTCAGCACTATCAGCGCTACTGCCCCACCAATCAGGAACAGCGACAACCAAGACGGCGCCTTGATAAAATAGAGGTAAACAGCCGTACCGAGAAAACAAACGGTCTCCAATACGTAGGGCCAGGTTCGGTCCTCGCGATTGTTGAGATGCGCATCCTTGATAATCTTCAGGCGGCTCAATGCATAGATACCAATAACCGGTATGGCAACCGTGGCCAGAAATGTTGTAAAGACAACCGTTAGCTTTGTTGCCGTCGGTACAAAGCACAGAAACGACAAGGACATCGCTAACGCTACTGCATAAGTAGCCATCAGCAACGGCGAGAAAATTACTGAAAAGACGTGAGCCACGCCGGTTAATGATTTCATTTTATTATCAATCTATATTATAAGCTTTTACGCAGACGGCCTACCGGGAATCCAAGTTTCTCGCGGTATTTCGCTACGGTTCGTCGAGCTATATCAAATCCGCTTTTGAGGAGTATCTGCGTTATCTGCTCATCGCTCAGCGGTTTATTCTTATCTTCGTTTTCTATTATCTGCTTGATAGCAGCGTTAATCTTTGGAGTTGTATTATCGCCGGTTTCCTCTTGAGGCATATTCTTCTGTCTACTTTCGTTAAAGAACATCTTTAGAGGATAGATGCCACCGGTGGTCATGACATATTTACCCTGAGTGGCACGCGAAACTACGGTTAAGTTCAGCCCGGTAGCTTCGGCCAACTCGCGCAATACCATCGGACGTATCTGCGATTCATCCTCTGTCAAGAAGAACGGACGCTGAATTTTCAAAATTGCCGACATTACGGTGAACAGTGTCTGCTGCCTCATGTTGACAATCTTGATAAAATCTGAAGCTTCATCGCGCTTCTGCTTCAGGAAAAGCCTAGCCTCCGACATTTTCCGTTCAGACGCCTCCGGTAGCGGAGCATCGGCCGCAAAACTCTGTTCAATATTCAGTTCGGGAATTTTATTGAGCAGGGTCAAGGTCATATTTCCGTTCTGGTCTACCTCAACATGGAAATCGGGTATCACTGCTACGGCCGTACCGCCACCGGTAGATTCCAACAGATGGCCAGGTTTTGGATTCAAATGGCTGATTACGTTTAGCGCCTTACGAAGCTGATCTTCGTTGATGCCCATTGCTGCCGTAACCTTTGAAAAATGCTTCTTAGAGAAAATATCGAAATAATCGCGAATAATCTCCAAGGCTGTTAGATTCTCAACGGTTCGGGGCAAGCGCTTGAGCTGGATAAGCAAACAATCGCGCAGATCTACCGCACCGATTCCGGGCGGATCCAGCAGGCGGACCTTATCCCATGTGCTACGCAGCTGATCATTCGAGAATTCGCGTCCCTCGGCATAGGCTATGTCGTCGGCAATCGAATGCATATCGCGCGTTAGATATCCGCTATCATCCAGATTACCAATAATATATCTAGCTATCAATCGCTCATCCTCGGTAACATTCTGCTCATCGAGTTGAAGCATCAACGAGTCTACCATCGAATCATCACCGGCAACTATCGGCGCTTCGAAATAATCCTCGGGCAACGCCTGGCTACCACCCTTCATCTGACGGCGCAAATAATCGGGGATATCGTCCTCCGATGCGTAATCAGCTACCTGCATATCGTGCTGACTTTCGCTGAATGGAAGGCCCTCCTCCGTATTTTCGCTACCGTCAGCTGACGGCGCTACGTCATCGGGCTGGGTAGCCTCCAAAGCCGGCATTTCCTCAACGGCATTGCGAATTTGCTCCTCAAATTCCGGGCCCGACATCTCAAGCAATCGGACATAGCGCACCTGCAACGGCGTAAGTCGCTGCTGTTGTTTCTGTTCTTGAATAAGCCGAGTGTCTTTTCCCATTACGTGATAATTATGTCTGCTTACGATTTACGCGAGCGATAACGCGACTTCGGCGCATCCTTTGCCTTTCCGCCCTTCTCCTTACGCGAAGATGAGCCTTTCGACTTGGCTGCCTTTGCACGTGCGGCTCGCGCTGCGGCTACAGCCTTGGCGCCACGCGAACTCTTCTCTTTTTTCTTCTTGCCCGACTTCTCTACGTGAGGAATCCGGCTGGCGGCCTTCTTCGCAGCAGAATTGCTAATAGCCTGGCGAACACTTACGGTTGAGCCCAAGTCGTCTTCGCCGGGACGCTGCAGTCGCTTGTCAACCAAAAGGAAATCGAGTTGCTTGCGATCCAAGTTGGCATTAGCTACGCGAATACGCACGTTATCGCCGAGGCGGTAAACCGTGCCACGCCGACGACCGCGGATGCAGTAGTTCTTTTCATCATAATCGTAGTAGTCATCGGCCAAATCGCGCATCGGCACGAGTCCCTCGCAGTGATTTTCGTCAAGCTCTACGTAGATACCCCATTCGGTTACACCGGAAATCATACCGTCGTATTCCTCACTGATATGATCCTGCATGTATTCAACCTGCTTGTACTTGATTGATGCACGCTCGGCGTTGGCGGCTAACTGCTCCATATCGGATGAATGTTTGCAGTCGTCCTCCAATTTCTCGGCATCCACGCTACGACCGCCATGGAGATAGCGTTCCAGCAGGCGATGAACCATCATGTCGGGATAACGACGAATAGGCGATGTAAAATGGGTATAATAATCAAAACCGAGGCCATAGTGACCTACGTTGACGGTTGTATATACGGCCTTTGCCATCGTGCGGATTGCCAGCACCGATAGAAAATTCTCCTCTCCCTTTCCTTTGATTTCTTTGAGCATCTTATTAAGGGAGCGGTTAATTTCGGCTGAACTGCCCGACGACTTAATCTTATAGCCAAACGTTGCGGCAATAGCCGCTAGATCGGCCAAACGACTCTGATCGGGCACGTCGTGAATACGATATACGAACGGTTTTGCTTTTTTGCGACCGCCGGGATTGCCTATCGTTGCGGCAACGGTCTTATTTGCCAGCAACATAAACTCCTCGACGAGTTTATTGGAATCTTTCGACTCCTTGAAATACACGCCTACGGGATGGCCATTCTCATCGATATCGAAGCGTACTTCTTCGCGATCGAAATCAACCGAACCATTCTCAAAGCGTTTTGCACGCAGTTTCTTGGCCAGGCCGTCGAGGGTAAGAATCAGGTCGGCTAAGTCGCCTTCGCCGGTTTCGATACGTTCCTGGGCCTCCTCATAAGTAAAACGGCGGTCACTTTCGATTACCGTCCGGCAGATTCTTGCATTGAGGATTTCGGCTTCGTTGTCGAGCTCGAAAATACAAGAGTAAGCAAGTTTCTCCTCATTGGGGCGCAACGAACATATGCCGTTACAGAGATGCTCCGGCAACATGGGAATGGTGCGGTCAACCAGGTATATGGATGTAGCGCGTTGCTTGGCTTCGCGATCTATAATCGAATTGGGGGTAACATAGTGGGTTACGTCAGCGATATGTACGCCAACTTCCCAGTTACCATTATCCAGCTTGCGGATAGAGAGAGCGTCGTCGAAGTCCTTGGCATCCTTGGGGTCGATTGTGAACGTAGTAACCTTGCGGAAGTCTTCGCGACGGGCAATTTCTTCAGGCGTGATGCCGGCTTCAATCTTGTCGGCAGCTTTCTCAACGTTGGAGGGATATTTATAAGGCAAGCCGAATTCTGCGAGAATAGCGTGCATTTCTGCCTGATTCTCTCCGGTCTTTCCCAAGATATCCAGCACCTCGCCTCGAGGGTTCTTAACATCTTCGGGCCAGTCGGTAATGCGTACTACGGCCTTATCGCCGGTAGCTCCCCCCTTGAGTTTGGATTTAGGGATAAAGATATCGCAAGCGAGGAATTTTGAATCGGTTTTCAAGAATGCAACGTTCTTGTCAACCTGCAAGGTGCCGATAAAGGTTTGTTCCTTTTTTTCAATAATCTCGATAACTTCGGCCTCCGGTTCCTGACCGCGACGACGCGCTGCAACGTGGATTTTTACGCGGTCGCCGTTAAGCGCACGCATAGAGTTGCGCTCGGCAATAAAGATTGCTTCGGAATCCTCATCGGTGATTACGGAGTTCTTGCCGTTGGATCGGCGTACGAATGTTCCGGTAGCAACGCTAGTGCGCTCCGGGGCCTTATATTTGCCCATCTCGACCTCGATAATTTCCCCATCGAAGGCCATTTCTGCCAGCAACATTGCTACGGCGCGTTGGTTTACAGGAGTCTTCGCACCGACAGCTGCCGATACTTGCTTATAATTAAACGTGTTGTTGGTCTGCTTCCAAATGAATTCCTCAACCTTGTTGCGGAGCTTCCCGATGGCAGATGCGTTATTTTCCTTACGGGACATAGTTCCCAGTTTTTATAGTATTAACAATACAGCTTTTTAAACATAACGCTTAACATTGCAAGAATGTTAAGCGTTACGGTATAATAGCTGCAATTAAGCGTCGATATTGGCGTAGTTGGCGTTGGCTTCGATAAACTCGCGGCGCGGTCCTACATCTTCACCCATTAGCATAGAGAAGATTCGGTCTGCTTCGGCAGCGTCTGAAATATGCACTTGCTTCAAGAGGCGATGTTCGGGCGACATAGTCGTATCGCGCAGCTCTTGGTCGCTCATCTCACCGAGACCTTTGTAGCGCTGAACCTTGGTTTGCGGTCCGTATTGGTCAACGAAGGCCTGACGTTGCTGATCGGTCCAGCAATATTCCTCAATCTTACCCTTGGAGCATTTGTACAATGGCGGGGTTGCAAGATAGAGGTAGCCCTGTTCGATAATCGGACGCATACGACGGAAGAAGAGGGTCATCAGCAGAGTTGCGATGTGGCTACCATCGACATCGGCATCGGTCATGATGATTACCTTATGGTAAGCCAAGCGCGAAAGGTTTGCCTCCTTGGGGTCGTTCTCCGTTCCAATAGTTACGCGCAGAGCGCGGAAGATATTGGTAATCTGTTCGGAGTCGAACACCTTATGTTCCATAGCTTTCTCTACGTTCAGCACCTTACCGCGCAGCGGCAGGATAGCTTGATAGCGACGGTCGCGCCCGCTCTTGGCCGTACCGCCTGCCGAGTCTCCCTCGACGAGGAAGATTTCACATTCCTCTGCCGTGCGGCTTGAGCAGTCGGCCAATTTACCGGGCAGACCTCCACCGCAGAGGGGCGACTTACGCTGAATCTTTACGCGTGCATCGTAGGCTGCCTTACGTGCCTGAGCCGCCAGGACAACTTTGCTAACGATAGCCTTGGCTTCGGTAGGATGCTCCTCGAGATAGTTGCGCAAAGCCTCGGAAACGGCGGTTTGTACGGCACCGATAACCTCGGTATTTCCCAACTTAGTCTTGGTCTGGCCTTCAAACTGAGGCTCCATTACCTTAACGGAAACTACAGCCGTCAGACCTTCGCGGAAGTCGTCGCTGGAGATTTCAACCTTGCTCTTTTCGAGAAGCTTGTTATCCTCGGCGTATTTCTTCAGAGTCTGAGTCAAACCGCGGCGGAAACCTGTTAGGTGCGTACCGCCTTCGATAGTGTTGATATTGTTGACGTAGGAGTAAACGTTCTCGTTGAAGGTAGTGTTATAGGTCAGTGCAACTTCTACGGGAATACCCTGACGCTCGGTATCCAGATGGATTACGTCTTGAATCAGCGGTTCCTTCGATGAGTCGATATACTGAACGAATTCGCTCAAGCCCTTTGCGGAATAGAACACTTCCCTACGGGGATTACCTTCGGCATCAACCGTACGGCGATCGGTTAGCGTCAGCGTAATGCCGGCATTCAAGAACGCAAGGTCGCGCAGACGTTTTGCCAACGTATCGTAGTCGTAAACATGAACGGTAAAGATTGAATCATCGGGCAGGAAGCTAACCGACGTACCGTGGTCATTGGTTTCGCCAATAACTTTCAGTTCGGTGGTTGGTTTGCCGTAAGCATATTCCTGCATGTAAACCTTACCACCACGGCGAACTTCCGCACGCAGATACTTCGACAGCGCATTAACGCAGCTCACACCAACGCCGTGCAGACCGCCCGACACCTTGTATGAACCTTTATCGAATTTACCGCCGGCATGAAGCACCGTCAAAACGACCTCCAGAGCACTCTTATGCTCCTTCTCGTGCATATCTACCGGAATACCACGGCCGTTATCGACTACTGTGATTGAATTATTTTCGTTGATTGTTACCTCAATATGGGTACAGAAACCGGCTAAAGCTTCGTCGATAGAGTTATCGACCACTTCATACACCAAGTGATGAAGTCCTTTTTCGCTTATATCGCCGATATACATTGCCGGGCGCTTACGCACAGCCTCCAAGCCTTCAAGTACCTGAATATTGCTGGCGCTATATTCCCGCTCGTTTTGGATTTCTTGTTCTTCAGAGATATTATCCAAATCGAAAAGATTGTCTGACATATAATGTTAATCTATTGAAAATCAATACTTAGCCCTGATTCCATTTTCAAACCTTTTTATCAGGGTTTACGTTACAAAATTACAAAATTTTCCACAATTATCCAAACTTTTTCTCGCCCAAAAAATCCCTAAAATTCCGTCACTTAAAGAACATACAGACTACCCATCATAAAATTCCAAATATTCATCCTACCGGAATTTGATTTTTAGTATCATTTTTAGTACCTTTGCCATCAAATCACCCTTATTACCATGACAAAACGGCAAAAACTTATCGAACGACTACTGTCACGACCCAAAGACTTCTCGTACGATGAAGCCCGGACGTTTCTAACAAATCTAGGATTTGAAGAGATCAACAAGGGCAAAACATCAGGATCAAGAGTCATATTTACCAGGGGTAACGACAGCATATTACTTCATAAGCCTCATCCAACCGGCATCTTAAAGCCATATCAGATTAGGCAAATAATAGACACATTACAAGAACTAAAACTAATTTAGAATTATGGGACTATTAAGATATAAAGGATACACCGGATCTGTTGAATTTAGCTCTGAAGACAACTGCCTATTCGGAAAAGTGCAAGGACTACACGGCACACTAATCTCTTACGAGGGGAGCACCGTTGATGAAATTCGCGAAGATTTTGAGGGCGCCATTGACGACTATTTAGAAAGTTGTAAACAACGCAACATAGAACCTGCCAAACCTTATAGCGGACGTTTAGTGGTCAGAATGCCGTCAGATTTACACTGCCAAGTTGCTTATGCTGCAGCCTCGGCAGATACAACAATCAACGAATTTATAAACACCGCAATCTCAAACGAGCTTAAACAGATTGGGATCAGCAATTAATTGCAATAAGTTCGCAATCAACTTGCTCCAGATATTCAGAACTTGAAGATTTGGGAGTAGATAAGATCGGTAGCGCCGAGGTTATCCCGGATATACTTGCCTGCGGCAGCTCCGGCGGCTTGCAACGCTTCAGGCGAGTCTACAAGGCGATTTATCGTTGACTCAAAGTCGGCCTGCCCGGTAATATCAAAGCCTCCTCCACACGCTATTAAATCCGAAGCCTCCTTAAACTTTGAGTGATTAGGGCCAAAGATTACCGGCATATCGTAGACGGCAGCCTCGTTAAGATTATGGATTCCAGCACCGAATCCCCCACCGATATAGGCGATATTTGCGAAGCGATACAGCGTCGACAGCTTGCCAAATGAGTCAACAATAAGCCCTCGGATTTCATCGAGGTTAAAAGGCGGCGGAGTGTTCTCCTTGCGTGATTTTTTTATAACATTTATCCACTCCGACAGCAACATCACCTTACCCCCTACGAAGCGATTGCGCAACTGCTCCAGGCGGTTTTCATTAAATTCATGGGGTGCGATAATGAAGGAAATATCCTGGTTAGCATTTAACCACGGCACGTAAACATCCTCATCAGCTTCCCAAGAACTACCGGCAATGAAGCGCAATTTCGCCATCGCTGCAAAACCGGGAAATCCCGGAATGTCAACCGACGTACGCATTACATCGGTTACGCGGTCGAAACGGGTATCGCCGGCCACGGTTACGTTTTCAATGCCAACAACCTTCAGCAAACGGCGTGAGCGTTCGTCCTGGACATACAGGTGCGTAAAGTTGCGCAGCATATCGCGGAACATTCCGCCCCACTTCCGAAAGAATCGCTGTTCCGGACGGAATATCGACGAGATTATGTAGGTAGGGATGTTGCGGCGATGAAGTTCCTGTAGGTAATTACCCCAGAACTCATACTTGATAAAAATAGCCATCGACGGCTGCGCAATATCTAAAAACTTGCGCACCCGTCGAGGTGTATCGAATGGAAGATAGACAACGACATCGGCAAACGGATAGTTCTTGCGAACTTCGTAGCCCGACGGCGAAAAGAAGCTAAGCAGTATCGGCAATTCCGGATGTTCGCGCTTCAAGCGTTCGATCATCGGACGCCCCTGCTCGAACTCGCCAAGCGATGCTGCGTGAAACCAAATAGCTCCCTTATGGTTATCCAATGCTTTATGGAGCAAGTCATTAGTATGGACCTGGCCACGCAGCATTTTACGGACCTTCTTACTTCGCAATGAAACTACTTGAGCGGCAGCTTCATAAAGCGAAATACCTATATTATAGAGCAGATTCACGCTTCTTCTGTTTTCGTTCTATCTTTCGAGAATTAAGCTTCGGGGAGAGCTATTTCTGCGATAGCCTTGCGCAGACGTCTTACGGTTTCTTCGCAACCTAACAGTTCGGTAATGTCGAACATATGAGGGCCCTTACACTGGCCAACAACGGCCAGGCGGAAGGCATTCATAACGTTGCCCATATGGTATTCGTTATCGGTAATCCATTTCAGCACGATAGGTTCTGCTGCTGCCGAAGAGAAGTCGGTCAGGGATTCCAATACACCGATAAGTTCTTCCATCAACTTCGGCGTCTCCGGTTTCCAACGCTTGCGAATATCCTTCTCGGCATATGTCTCCGGAGTCTTGAAGAAGAAGTAGCTTTGTTCCCAAAGGTCGGGCAACAGTTCGGCGCGCCCCTTAACCAGGTCGAGAGCTTTTGCTACATATTCCGGAGAAAACTCGTCGGGGTCCACTCCGTTTTCAACCATCTGCTGACGGAACATCTCTGCCAGCTTATCGCCGGGAGTGTTCATCAGATATTCATGATTGAACCACTTACCCTTTTCGAAGGCAAACTTCGCACCCGACTTAGAGCAGTGGGCAAACGAGAACTTGTCGATAAGTTGCTGCATTGACATAATCTCGGTGTCGTCGCCGGGATTCCAGCCCAGCAGGGCGAGGAAGTTAACAAGAGCCTCAGGCAGATAACCTTTTTCGCGGAAGCCCGACGAGGTTTCGCCGCTCTTGGGGTCGTGCCATTCCAGGGGGAATACGGGGAAGCCGAGACGATCGCCATCGCGCTTCGAAAGCTTGCCTTTGCCGTCGGGTTTGAGCAGCAGGGGCAGATGGACAAATTCGGGCTGAGTGTCGCTCCAGCCAAAGGCCTCGTAAAGCAACACGTGCAAGGGGGCTGACGGCAACCATTCTTCGCCACGAATTACGTGGCTTACCTCCATCAAGTGGTCGTCAACGATGTTGGCGAGGTGATAAGTAGGCAGGTCATCGGCCGACTTGTAGAGCACTTTATCGTCGAGGATATTGGAGTTAATCGTAACTTCGCCACGGATAAGGTCGTTAACCTTAACGTCGCGACCCGGTTCAATCAGGAAGCGGACAACGTAGGGCGTACCCTCGGCTATCAGGCGATCAACCTCCTCCTTCGGCATAGTCAGCGAGTTGCGCATCTGGCCGCGAGTAGTAGCGTCATACTGGAAGTTGGCCTTTTCACTACGAGCTTTCTCCAGTTCGGCAGGGGTATCGAAGGCGATATAGGCTTTGCCGGCATCCAGCAGCATCTTTACATGCTTGCGATAGATATCTCGACGCTCGCTCTGCTTATAAGGGCCATATTTACCACCCTCTCTAACGCCCTCATCAATACCGATTCCGAGCCATTTGAGCGATTCATTAATATAATCTTCGGCTCCCGGCACGAAGCGCTGAGAGTCGGTATCTTCGATTCTAAGAATCATATCGCCGCCATTCTGACGGGCAAAAAGATAGTTATATAAGGCTGTACGAACACCCCCAATATGCAGGGGGCCGGTTGGTGAGGGAGCAAAACGCACCCTAACTTTTCTTTGTGTCATTCCGGTGATGCAATAAATATGGACCGCACGTAAGCACGGTCAGAATTTTCGCCACAAAATTAGCTATTTTTTCTTAAAAACAACGCAGGCCACCGATATTTCTTCGTTGGCCTGCGCTGTTTTCAGTTTATTTATATCTATTTATAGATAAAGCGGCGAATAGAATGTTTGGGAGTTTTCTCGAATTCTTCGCGACGGATTTCAATCTCAGATACGCGAGCATAGGCGGGCAAAGCCTTGTTTAACGTAGGCAGTAGCTGACGAACCTGCTCGTCGGTTTGCTCCGGAGTTAAACCCTGCTGCTTGGCGACGCCATCATAGTCGGGGTGAACCAGGGCTACCAACTTACCATTGCGCTCAACAACGATGCTCTCCCCTACCAGAGGCAATTCGTTCAGCACAATTTCAACCTCCTCGGGGTAGATATTCTGGCCTGACGGACCGAGAATCATATTCTTCTGGCGTCCACGGATATATACATAGCCATCAGCGTCAATCGTACAGATATCGCCGGTATTTAGCCAGCCATCCTCCGAGAGAGCCTCGGCCGTTGCCTCCGAATTCTTAAAGTAGCCCTGCATTACGTTCGGACCCTTCAGATAAAGCACGCCCGGCACGCTTGAACGGTCAGGCGAATCAATGCGAGCCTCCATCCCGTCTACAACGCGTCCACAGGAATGAGGGCGTTGCGAGGCCCACCATTCATAGGTTACAAGCGGTGCACACTCGGTCATCCCGTAACCAATCGTGAATGGGAACTTGATGTTACGCAAAAACTCTTCAACATCGGCCGACAGCGGTGCGCCACCCAGAATCAGCTGCTTCAGATTGCCCCCAAAAGCATCCAGCAGTTGCTTCTTAACCTTAGAGTAGACAATCCGGCGAAGTCCGGGCAGAGCCATCAGCAATTTTGGCAACCCCTTCTCCAAAGCAGGGAATACACGCGATTTTACAATCTTTTCGATTACCAACGGCACGGTGATTACCAACTGCGGCTTAACCTCCCCAAAGGCATCCAAGACCACCTTCGGCGACGGCACTCTGCCCAAGAACGTAATCTTACACCCCTTACAGAGCGGAAACAGGAATTCAAACACCAAGCCATACATATGGGCTAACGGCAGCATACTCAACATGCCGTCGCCGGGATTCAGGAAATCGATCTGGCGAAGCGCAAAGCCTATATTTCCCCAAAGATTCACATAAGAGAGCATCACCCCCTTGGAATTGCCGGTTGAACCTGACGTATAATTAATGAGAGCCGTATCAGACATCTCGTTGTCGGCATACTTTACGTCGGCGGCCGTAAAACCATTGGGATATGCTGCAGCAAACTGCTCGCTAAGGCCGTCAACGGCCTTTGCCAACCGCTCGTTGCGAGATGCCGCGATATGGAGGTCGCCAAGCATTACTACTCCCTCAACGTTCGGCATCTGCTCTATATCGAGGTTGTCGGCAATACTCTTTTCGGTAAATAGCAATTTCGCCTCGGAATGCGTAACCAAATGGACGATATTCGCCGGCTTAAATTCATGAAGCAACGGCACGACTACCGCCCCATAGGTCATACCGGCCAGGAACGTGGCGGCCCATTCAGCCGAGTTCTTCGCACACAGCGCAATTCGGTCGCCGGGCTCGACGCCGGCAGCCTTATATAATATATGAATCTCGGCAATACGGCGCGCAAGCTCACCATAACTGAAACTCTTGCCACGGAAATCGGCTAATGCCTCCCGATTCCAGTTTGTTGTAATGCTGTTAGAGATAGCATTTATGAGTTGGTTGTTCATCTTTTTGCAATTTTTTCGGTTATGAATATACATACATAACAAAATTTTTCCTTACTTTGCCTTGATTTTGCAAAGCTAAGCAATTTGCAAATTTAATAAACATAAATAAAAACTGCAACATGAAACGCAAATATCTTCCGTTCCTCGGTGCCGTAATGCTCGCAGCTTGCACTTCGGCCTCTGCCGGCGACAGCTATACGCTAACTGTTGACCTCACTCCGGAACTCAACAAAGAAACTGCCTTCCTGATTAACTATGATAACGGCGACAAGATCGATTCTACAATGGTTGAAAACGGCAAGGCTCTATTCAAAGGACAAATCGAACAACCCGTAGCTGCTCGCATCGTTGTCAACGGCAAGCGTGCCGGCACCCTTATCCTGGAGGCCGGGCAACTGACCTTCCAACGCAATGGCGACGTTAAAGGGAGCCCGCTCAATACCGAGTTGGAAAAGGTAATGGCCGGCGCTGCAGCCTTCCAAGAGCGTGCTGCCAAGTTGCCGCAGGACTCAACCTACACAGACCGCCTAGCAGCCATCGAGAAGGACTACAACCACTATGTCGATTCGGTAGTTAACGCCAACATCGACAACCCTATCGGCTACATCTGCTTCGTTGAGCAAGCTTACGAATTCGATATGCCGGCCCTGCAAGCAGCCCTGAAAAAGTACCCAACGATGAAGCAATATACCCGAGTTAACAAGCTCATGGAATCCCTCAAGAACAAAGAGCTCACCCAACCGGGCCACAAGTTTATCGACTTCACTATCACCAACGACACTACAACTCAGAGCCTTTCCGACTACGTAGGCAAAGGCCGATACACATTGGTTGACTTCTGGGCAAGCTGGTGCGGTCCGTGTATCCGCGAGACAAAGGTTTTGAAGAAAATTCGCGAAGAATTCGAAGGCAAGGATCTCGACATCCTCGGTGTAGCCGTTTGGGACAACCCTGCCGACACCGAAGCCGCCATCAAGCGCCACCAACTTCCCTGGCCGCAAATCATCAATGCCCAAAACATTCCCACCGACCTCTACGGCATTCCGGCAATCCCCTGCATCATCCTATTCGGACCTGACGGCACAATCATCTCTCGCGATAAGCAAGGCGAAGAGTTAATCCAGTCGGTCCGCAACGCCCTCGACCCGGCTTCCACTCCCGTCCAAGAATAGTCGGCCCTGCTCCCTTCCAAGGTTAGCCATCCCCCCCAAAAAAATCATATCGGCTTCCGCCCCGCCCCCGTCAACCACGGTGGCTGAGGCGGAAGCCGAAGCTTTTTCCTACCATGCCACGCCTACAGGGACCTCCCCAGCAAACGCCTCACTATCCACGGAGAAATAACCGCAAAAACAACCGCCCCTACCGCGTCGGCAACGAAATCCCAAGGGTCGCAACCACGCCCTAAACCCATAGCGCCCTGCAGCAATTCAATTACACCGCCAAATGCCGATGACCCAACGGCAAAGACAATCAACAGCCATCTATCACCAATGCTTGCCCTTACCGCCCCACGCAACCATCGCCGCACGCCAAGCAACTCGCGGTCGAAAACCAACGCGAAAACCAAGCCGCCAAACATCAAGGCATGAACAACCTTATCGGCATTTTCAAACATCGGGATATCATCGTCAGGTAGCGGATGCGGCGCCAGCGTAAGCCACAAAATTGCAAGCACTACCAACGTTGACAATAGTCCTGGATATAATCGTAAGAGGAATCTTCTGAACATAACGCACAAAGATAACTATTCCGCCGCAAATGCACAATTTAATGGTCAAAAATTATGCTTAAAAACATACAAAATTTTAACACTCAAATCTTTGATTTACAACAAATAATCGATATATTTGCAAAAAACTTTCTTACACCAATTTAACAAACCGAAAAAATCTCACGACCATGATTATCGGAGTACCCAAAGAGATTAAGAACAACGAAAATCGCGTTGCTGTAACCCCGTCAGGTGCACGCGAGCTCGTTTGTCACGGTCACAAAGTTTATGTTCAGCACACCGCCGGAGAAGGTTCCGGTTTTCCCGATGAACTCTACATCAATGCCGGAGCAGAAATTCTTCCAACAATCGAAGAAGTGTATGCCATCGCTGAAATGATTATCAAGGTTAAAGAGCCTATCCAACCGGAGTATCCGCTGATTCGCCGCGACCAAGTTGTCTTTACCTATTTCCACTTTGCTTCAGACCGCGAGCTGACCGAAGCAATGCTTCGTTCGGGCGCCGTATGTATCGCCTACGAAACCGTTGAGCTCCCCAACCGCCAGTTGCCGCTGCTGATTCCTATGAGCGAAGTAGCCGGCAGAATGTCTATTCAAGAAGGCGCACGCTTCCTTGAGAAGCCTCAAGGCGGCATGGGCGTACTGATGGGCGGCGTGCCCGGGGTTAAGCCCGCCAAGGTGCTGATTCTCGGCGCAGGCGTTGTTGGCCGAAATGCTGCCATGGTAGCCGCCGGAATGGGCGCAGACGTTACGATTACCGACATCTCGCTGCCCACTCTGCGCCACGTTGCCGAAACAATGCCCAAGAACGTAAAGACACTGTTCTCCTCGCGCCACAATATCGAGGCCGAACTCCCCGACACTGACCTGGTAATAGGCTCCGTACTGATTCCCGGTGCTAAGGCCCCGAAACTTATCACCAAAGATATGCTGAAACTGATGCGTCCGGGCACATTGCTCGTTGACGTTGCTATCGACCAGGGCGGCTGCTTCGAGACCTCTACCCCTACAACCCATACAAACCCAACCTACTCTATCGACGGCATCATCCACTATGCCGTTGCAAACATCCCGGGCGCAGTACCTCGCACATCAACCCTGGCCCTGACCAACGCAACCCTCCCCTACGCCCTTCGATTGGCCGACAAGGGATGGCGTCAAGCTTGCAAGGAAGACAAGGCCCTGGCCCTCGGCGTGAACGTTGTTGCCGGCAAAGTTGTATTCCCGGCAGTAGCTCAAGCATGGGATCTCCCCTACCACGAACTAACTCTGTAATCTAACCTAAGCGACTTTTAATCTCCAACTAATTCTATCGACAATCAACTTAAAATAAATCAGATTCTCATTCCTTGTCTCTAATCTATACAATTAGTTGTAGACGACCGCCGACGCCCTCCCGCTCCAAATTTTCCGGAATAGCGCCGGCGGCTTGATTAAAAATAGTCCCTTAGAGTTTTGATTTTCAAACTACAATAAATTATCCAGCTAACGCCCGTTTCAGATTTTTTAAGAAAAAATCAACGAAAATCAGCGTTATTTAGAAATAAATCTGTATATTTGCGAAAATTTCTATTCCGACTGACATGAAGCAACCCGACATTGACTGGAAGTCCCTCGGCTTTGGATATGTTCCTACCGACTACAACGTCCGCTGCTATTATCGCGACGGGAAATGGGGCGAGATAGAAATCTCCTCATCGGAGACTATTGAAATTCACATCGCTGCAACCGCCCTCCATTACGGGCAAGAAATCTTTGAAGGGCTGAAAGCCTTCAGAGGTAAAGACGGCAAGGTCAGAGTTTTTCGTCCCCGAGAAAACGCACGCCGAATCCGCGAATCCGCTCGCGGCATCAAGATGGCCGAGCTCCCAGAAGAGCTGTTTCTCGAAATGACGCGCAAAGTAATCGCTCTTAACGAACGCTTTATCCCCCCCTACGGTTCCGGCGCATCGCTCTACATCCGTCCGTTGGAAATCGGTATGACAGCCCAAGTTGGTGTAAAACCGGCTAAAGAATACTGCTTTATCATGCTCGTTTCGCCCGTTGGCCCATACTTCAAAGAAGGCTTCAAACCTACCAACATCTGCATTATGCGCGATTACGACCGTGTAGCGCCTCGCGGCACCGGCCGTTGGAAAGTTGGCGGCAACTATGCAGCCAGCCTCGCTGCCGGCGAACATGCCCATGAACTAGGCTACTCTGCCGTTCTCTACCTCGACCCCAAAGAGAAGAAATATCTCGATGAATGTGGTCCGGCAAACTTCTACGCTATCAAAGACGGCAAGTACATTACTCCGGCCTCCGACTCAATCCTCCCGTCAATCACCAACGAATCCCTGATGCAGTTGGCTGAGGACTTCGGCATGGAAGTTGAGCGCCGACATATCACCGTTGACGAAATCCCCGACTTCGAGGAAGCAGCTGCCTGCGGCACCGCTGCCGTAACCTCCCCCGTCGGCGAAATCCACGACCTCGACAACAACGTTAAATACGTAATTGCTAAAGACGGCAAACCCGGTCCGATCACCACTCGCTTCTACGAAACCCTCAGCGCAATCCGCAACGGCGAAGTTGAAGACATCCACGGCTGGAACATGATTCTCGACCTCTAAGCTTGCCAATCAATCTTCAACCACATATCAATGTTCGACTATCAATCCATCATTGATAAATATTATCCCGGAGAAAACCCTCTCCGGGATATATATTTGCGCCACTGCCGCCAAGTAGCCAACAAAGCATTGGCCATAGCCTCCGCTTTAAATTTACCGCTGGACCCCGACGACATCGAAGCCGGAGCCATGCTCCACGATATTGGCATTTGCCTGACCAACGCCCCCGGCATCCATTGCAACGGCTCCGCACCATATCTCCACCACGGAATGTTGGGCGCTGACCTGCTCCGAAAAGAGGGAGCTCCGGAAGAATATGCCCGAGTTGCCGAGCGCCATACCGGAGCGGGAATTAGCCACGAAGACATCGTAGCCGACGACCTTCCCCTCCCCCTCGATCGAAACTTTATGCCCGAAACCCTGCTGGAACGACTCATCTGCTATGCCGACAAATTTTTCTCCAAATCAGGCGATATGCAAGAAAAACCGCTACCAAAAGTAATGGTCTCTATGACCAAATTCGGGCCCGATACCTATTCACGTTTTCTTAAATTAAAGAACGAATTCACTGTTAATTTAGGTTAATTATATCTAATATTGGCTTACGCGGCCCTCTACAGCCTTTTTCCCTTACAGCCTGCTATCGGAATATTCATTAATATTGCGTAAATTTGCATTGTAGACTATAGCTACGATAATGCGTAACATCGTGCGTAGCCATAAGGCCTATAGATTTGCGTGCCATTTCCTCGTTTCTCCGGTGCAGTCCTCTCTCCTTAAACGGCTGTAACCATCTATATCCGGCACACCTCCGGAAAGCATTCCATTTTACCGCTACTTACCTGTACGGCAAAGCTTTCCCTTAGCTTCGCTAATAAAAAAACAACATAAATGACAGGTAAATGGAATTATTTACCCCTGACACAAGAAGAACAGCTAATCGAGACGGAGCTTGCCAAACGCTACGCCTCGGTCCCCCCTGTGAGCCAGCTACTGGTCGGCCGAGGGATTACTTCAGTAGAAGAAGCTGAACGCTTTTTCCATCCGCAGCTGAAGAATCTCCACGATCCGTTCCTGATGCCCGACATGGACAAAGCTGTTGAAAGGATCAACCGCGCCATGGGGTCAAAGGAGAAGATAATGGTTTACGGAGACTACGACGTCGACGGTACGACCGCCGTCGCCTTGGTCTATAAGTATCTCCAGAACTTCTACTCCAACATCGACTATTTTATTCCTACCCGCTACGAGGAAGGGTATGGAATCTCATCCGAAACTATCGATGAGTTCGCTGCCAACGACGTAAAACTCGTTATTATTCTCGATTGTGGCATTAAAGCCAATGTCGAAATAGCCCATGCAAAAGAGCATGGCATTGACTTCATCATCTGTGATCACCATGTCCCCGATGAGGAGTTGCCGTGTGCTGTTGCAATTCTCAATCCTAAAATGCCCGGTTCAACCTATCCGTGTCCCCACCTTTCGGGTTGCGGAGTAGGCTACAAACTCATGCAGGCATTCTCCATCAGCAACGGTATTCCGCAAACCGACTTGGAAGGAATGCTCGACCTGGTCGCTGTATCCATCGCCGCCGACATCGTACCGATGGTCGACGAAAACCGCGTAATGACTTACCACGGTCTACGCCGCATCAACTCTAATCCCAACATGGGATTGAGAGCTATCATCCGCATTTGCGGGCTGGCCAACAAAGAGATTACCATCTCCGACGTAATCTTCAAGATTGGTCCGCGCATCAACGCATCCGGCCGTATGCAGAGCGGTCGCGAAGCCGTTGAGCTGCTGGTAAGTCGCGACATCGCCGATGCAACCCAGCGTGCACGCAACATCGACCAATACAACAAAGACCGCAAAGAGCTCGATAAGCGCATTACCGAGGAAGCCAACGCAATCCTCTCGCAGCGCATCGAAGCCGGCAGCAACAAGAAGTCAATCGTAATCTTCAACAAAGATTGGCACAAGGGTATTATCGGCATCGTAGCCTCACGTTTGACCGAGCTCTACTACAAACCTTCGGTAGTGCTGACGCTCTCCAACGGCCTGGCAACCGGATCTTCGCGTTCCGTTCAGGGATTCGACATCTACAGTGCGGTTGACGCAACTCGCGACCTACTTGAAAACTTCGGAGGCCACACCTATGCCGTAGGCCTCTCGCTTAAAGAGGAAAACATCCCGGAATTTACTCGCCGCTTTGAGGAGTACGTTGCAAAAAACATCCTGCCCTCACAGCTAAAGCCCTCCCACGAGATTGACGCCATAATGACCTTCTCACAGATTACTCCGGAATTTATTGCAACCCTACGCCGCTTCAATCCGTTCGGCCCGGGGAACCACAAGCCGGTACTCTGTAGTCGCAACGTAATGGATTTCGGCACGTCGAAACTCGTAGGCCGACAGCTGGAGCACATCAAGCTGGAATTGGTTGACGACACCTCCGGCAAAGTCTTCAACGGCATTGCCTTCAACAAGGCCCACCTCTTTGAGGCCATCCATGCCGGCAAGCGCTTCAATATCTGCTACACCATCGAGGACAACAAAGCCCATTCCTCCAACAGCAACGCCATCCAGCTGCAAGTCAAGGAAATCCAAATCATTCCTTAACTACCATCGGCAACCTGCAACTACAAAGCGTCCTTTCAACAACAAATCCTTCCGGAATAGATATAGTCAATAGAGGCTGTAACATCATCAAAAATGTTACAGCCTCTATTGTTTTAACGCGCCTTACAGGATTCCCAACGGGAATATTGCCATTCGAGGGGAAGAGCTATTGGGGATGAATGGCAGCTATTATGCTTCGTCGAGTTCGGCGGGGTCGCGCTCAAGGATGGCGGCAGCCAAGGAATCGCCGGTTTGGACGATTGACACCAAAGGATACAGCTTGCGCGCTACATCATAACTCTTGCAATCTTCCGCACTATTCTGATTAATACCCCATGCCCCCATATGCCAACGGATAGCCAGCATCTCGGCATCGCTCAATTCCAAGCCACTGAGCAGCACTACGATTACCGACTTTTCGCCGTGGCCCATCGGGAAATTCTTATACGTCAGCTTATAGCCTTCGGAATCCTCCCACTGCCCCAGTGCGTTTTTGCGCTTCTTTACCGAACGGCGATAAATATCAGCCTTGCAAACGTCATGAAGCAACGAGGCTATAATAATACTATCGCGCGTAACCTCCTTTTCCAAAGTAGGTTCCAAGGGCTTCATCGACTCCCAAATTGCCAACGACGCCTTAGCAACATTCAGGGAATGCTGAGTTAATCCACCCTCAACGTTGAGATGATGATTGGCTGATGCCGGTGCTTCAAAGAAACCCAAACGTTCAATTTCCTCAATCACATAGTCAACACCTTCACGCTCTGTTGACTTGAGCATCTCTATAAATTCTGCCTTCGCAGCATCCTTGTCAATTTTCATATTTCAGCAGTAAAAATGTTCTACCATTCAAGCGCAACCGATGCTGCCTCCATCTGGCCCGGAAGCGGCGGATGCATCTTTGCAATCCTCAACCTACCGCCCAGCGATTTGGGAAAACGGTCAATAATTGCGTGTTTCATTCTTAAAGCAACATTCTCCAACAAAAAAGAAGGTTCGCTCATCACTTCCTTAACAGTACGCACTAGTAACGAATAATCTATTGCCCAGCTTAAATTATCCGTTAGCGCCGCATCCTCCATGTCATAAAAAACGCCAATGCTAACCTCGAACATATTGCCAACAATACGTTCCTGGGGCATAACGCCATGGTGCGCCTCAACTTTTAATTTTGTTATCTCAACGTAACCTTTGAGCATGTCAATAAAAAACTTATTTCAATAGGATTAGCCGATATCAGCATAATGGTTAAACTAAGAGCAAAGTTAGTTATTTTAACCGGAATTTCACATTAAATAGCATGATTTTTTGTACCTTTGTTGCTAATTTATTCAGTGCGACAAAATGTATTTTTCATTATACAATATCTTGCCCATCGTCTGGGTATCCCTTTCTATTGCCATCCTTGCGATGGTTTATCTCCTAACCATTTATCGCTCGCGAACGAAGCTGCGCACGCCCCGGGAGGCCGCCGTGCAGATCGACGACAGCGAGTTGCCGGGCGTTTCGGTGATAGTATATGCCAACGACAACGCGAAGGAGCTACGCGCAATGCTGCCCCAGCTGCTCAACCAAAACTATCCCGAAGGCCGATTGGAGATAATCGTGGTTAACGATGGCTCGGTCGACGATGTTACCGATGTTGTAAAATACCTGGGACAAGAACACCACAACCTATACATCACTTTTGTCCCCGACCAGGCCCATAACCTGAGCCGCAAAAAGCTGGCTGTATCGCTGGGCATCAAGGCTGCTCGCAACGAGGTTGTTGTCCTGACAACAGCCGACTGCCGGCCCGATTCCGCCGATTGGCTGCGCAATATGGTCTTCCCTTTCACGGAGGCCGGCGGCAACAAAGAGGTGGTATTAGGTTGGGCTCGAATCACCAATATCAAGAAGTCAATGCTCCGATTCGACCAGGTTGCACGAGCTACTACATGGATTTCATCGGCCATCCACGGCGTACCCTATCGCGGACTCGGCTATAATATTGCTTATCGTCGCACCCTTTTCTTTGAGGCAAAGGGCTTCTCTCGTTCGCTGAATCTGCATAACGGCGACGATGATATCTTCATCCATCAGATTGCCAATGCCGAGAACTGCGCAGTAGTGCTGGAATCCGGCGCTGCAGTTGACGTAAACTTTCAGCGTCCGGCTGCCGCATATCGCGAATTGCGCCTGCGCCACTGCTTCACCGAGCGTCGGCTACCGAAAGGCTCACGCCGGCTGATGGGGCTGGCTACGTTCGCCCTGTGGCTCTGGGTTGCAGCCGTAGCCGTTGGCATTACGTTTTCGCTTCCAAACTGGTATCCGGCCTGTCTGTTCATAGCCTTGATTCCGGCGCTCTGGATTCCTCTAACCATTAACTGGATGCGCACAGCTAAGGCGCTCGGATTGCATCTGAGCCCGGCAATTCTCTGGTGGCAGATGCTTTGGCGTTGGTTGCCGAATATGCGTTGCAAAATAAAATGCGGCTCTAAGAAGCGCCATAATTTTACCTGGCACACAAAGAAGCTGTAATCGCTTCGGCCCTCTCTTCCGCCCCTAAAGCAATCTTTATCTCAACTTATCCTTTACAATTTTTACCCTTGACATGACCTCTGCATTTTCAAGATATTTACGCATTTTTATCAGTCTCCTTATTGCCGGAGTGCTAATTGCTTCCGGTGGCGATGAACTATCGGCCAAAAGCAAGAAAAAATCCTCCAAGAAAACCCATACAACTCAGGTTACCTCCAAGAAATCATCCAAACGCTCCAAGAGCTCCAGAAGGTCGAGAAATTCCAAGTCAAAACGTAGTTCAAAATCGAGTAAAACTTCCAGCCGATCATATACGTCATCGAAGCCGGTAGTTGTGCTCGGTTCAACCGGGCCGATTGAAGCGCCCGACCCCTTCGTTCTACTCCCGATGGTAAAGGGGGCTCCCGACGGGCTCGACGGCCATACCATTGCTATCTGGCCCAGCCACGGCAAATACTTCTCGGGAGCATGGGTATGGCAACGTCCCCGACTCTTCGGCACAATCGAAGACCTGCTGTCGCGTTCGTTTGTCGATCCCTATATCGTACCTATGCTGGAAAATGCCGGTGCTTACGTAATGATGCCGCGCGAACGCGATTTCTCAAAAAGTTCATTGATTATCGACCATGATTGGAGTAGCGGCGATGGTAAGTTTTCATCAACTACAGGCAAATATAAATGGGAAGTGCAGGGCGACAGCACCGGTTTCGGCCATCGTCGCGACTATCTCGTTCAGGGCGAGAACCCGTTCCTAATGGGGTCGTCAGGCAAGGTTAAATGCGTCGAACTTGACGACTCTATGAATTGCTCCACGGCTAAATGGTTTGGCACCCCAACCGAAGCCGGAATGCGCGCCGTCTACGTTTCCTATCAGTCATACCCCAACAGCGCAACCGACGCTGTCTACACCGTAAACCATCTTGGCGGTTCGTCGCAAGTAGTCGTAAACCAGCAGATGGGCGGAGGCACATGGGTCTACATCGGAAGCTATCCATTCTCTACCGGCGTTAGTAAACTCCCGTTGGTAACCTTAACCAACGTCTCGGCCGACGAGGATGCTGTAGTTTCTGCCGATGCCGTCAGAATTGGTGGCGGAATGGGCACGGTAGCTCGTTCCAAGGGTGGAACGCCTAAGGTTTCCGGCGAACCGGCCTATCTCGAAGGGGCTCGCTATTATCTTCAATCGGCAGGATTCCCCGAGGAAGTCTACAGCGTAAATCGTGGAGAAAACGACTATATTGACGACTACACATCGCGCGCCCATTGGGTAAACTATCTGACAGGTGGCTCCGAAATGTTCCCCGACACGTTAGGATTAAAGGTACCTATTGACCTGGCTCTGGCATTCCATACGGATGCCGGCGTAACGGGCGACACCTCCTCTACCATCGGTACCCTCGGACTCTACTCTACCGACAGCGGGAATCCGCTGGGCAATGGCACCTCGCGCTACGCCAACCGCGACCTTACACAGGCCATCACATCTCAGGTAATTAACGACATTCGCCGCCTCTACGACCCCGGCTGGAGTTCCCGAGGAAATCTCGATAAACGCTACTATGAAGTCCGCGCCACACAGGTACCGGCTATGATCATCGAGCTACTGTCGCATCAGAACTTTGCAGACATGAAGCACGCACTCGACCCGGAATTCCGCTTCCTGGTCGGACGCGCTATCTATAAAGGCATACTGAAATTTGCGGCTAAGCGCTATGAGCAAGATTATACCGTGCAACCCCTGCCGGTAGAAGCTTTTGCCATTCAAGCTGACGGCAACGGCTACTATACGCTCAACTGGCGCGCTGTTGAAGACCCGATTGAAGAATCAGCGACGCCCAACTATTACATAGTTTACGAAGCAACGCCCGACCAAGATTTTCATCCGGTAGCTGTCACCGATATCCCGGCATGGACTACACAAATTAACGACACAAAAATTCACGCCTACTATATCGTAGCCGGCAACGACGGCGGCGTATCCTTCCCATCCGAGACTTTAGCTCTCTATGACAACCAGCACCAGATGCCATCGGTAACCATTGTCAATGGTTTTACCAGAGTATCTGCCACCCCATGGTTTGAAAGCAACAGCTACGCAGGGTTTGATTTCGCCAACGACTACGGAGTGCCCGATGGCGAAGATATCCACTACATCGGCGAGATGTATGATTTCAATCCATCGTCAAAACTATCGGGCTCACATCTCGGATTCGGAGCATCTCACGAAACCGAAGCCTCATCCAAACGCATCGGCAACACCCACGACTATCCGATTATCCACGGCGAAGCATTGCGCAAGGCCGGGCGAGGATTTATCTCATCTTCCCTCATGGCCTTTGAACAGAGCAATACTACCCCCAAAGCCGTAGACCTTATTCTCGGTCTGCAGAAGAGCACTCGCAAGGCCGGTTCAAACGCCATCCATTTCCAAGCCTTCTCGCCGGAACTGCGCAGCCGCATCGAGCAATACCGCTCGAAGGGTGGCACCATGCTTGTTTCCGGTTCCTACCTAACTTCGGAAATTGTAGAGACCGACTCCGTTACCGGTATTGAGATGGCCAACTTCGCAGCCGATATGCTGGGCTATCGTCCATACCTTACCGGCGATTCCATTCCGCAAATTCCAACTGCCACGTCATCAATGCAGATTGTTGGCGGCGACCATATCTCCGATACGCCCGTAATGAAGCCCACAAGTCTGGCCTCCTTCAAGACCGGCAACTGGATTGGAGCAGGTAATCCGCAGGCGATTGCTCCGGCCGACAATAAGGGACTGGTAGTCGCTCGCTACGCCGACACGAACCTCTCGGCTGCTATCGCCGTTGAAGGCGACCGGAAATCGGCCGAAAGCAAGTCGGCGGTCAGTGGTCGCACGGTGGTTGTCGGTTTTCCGTTGGAAGCTGTTGAAAACAGCGATGCTCGCGAATCATTCATTGCCGAGTCTATACAGTATCTGATTGGCGATGAGCCCAAAATTCAGCAGCAATCAACCGACCAGAACACCCACGACAAAGGCAAGAAGAAAGACAAAAAGAACAAGAAAAACAAGAAGAAAAAATAACCATGGAAGAAACTAACGCTCGGCAGTCGGCCAATCAAGGAAACTATCTAGCGGTGCCGCACATTGTGGTTTCACCTACCATCGGTACGGCTCCACTGCTTGCAGCTATCCGCAAGAAAGCGGCTGAATGCAAAGCCAAATATGTTGTAGTTATTCTCGAAGGCTACGACATCGACATTTCAGACCAGTGTATTCAGCGAATGGCGCAAACCGCCGATTCGATGGCCGCGGCAATCGTCTACAGCGACTACCGCATACGCAATGCCAACGGCTCCGTATCCAACCATCCCCTTACCAACTACTACAACGGTTCGGTCAGAGACGATTTCGACTTCGGACCGATGATGCTGATAACGGTGGCCATGTTGGAGAACAAGAACCACGATGGCCGAGAGATGGACTGCTTCGGCATGACATCCGGGCCGGCCGAGTCGGAATTCAGTGGGCTTTACGCTTGCCGACTCCATTTGCAAGCTGTCTTCCAGTCAAAATGCATCGTTCACATTCCGGAATACCTTTATACATCCTCCGAAATAGACCTGCGCAAATCTGGCGAGAAACAATTCGACTACGTCAATCCGCGCAACGCCAACGTTCAGAAGGAACGCGAAGCTGTCTTTACAAACTTTCTCTACAATGTCTACGGCCTTCTGTTGCCGGTTAATGACAGAATCGATCTCTACTCAGGCGAGACCTTCCCGGTTGAAGCCTCCGTAATTATTCCCGTTCGCAACCGTCAGCGCACTATTGCCGACGCCGTTGAGTCGGCTCTATCGCAGGTTGCAGACTTCAGCTTCAACATAATCGTTGTTGACAACCATTCAACCGACGGCACTACCGAAATCCTAAACGAACTATCGTCAAAGGAGAGCCGATTAATCCACATCATTCCGGAGACCGACGATTTAGGCATTGGCGGCTGTTGGGATCTTGCTATCCGCAATGAGCATTGCGGACGCTTTGCCGTGCAGCTCGACAGCGACGACAAATATAAGGACTCTACAACCCTCCGGCAAGTTGTTGACTGCTTCCGCAGCGAGGAATGTGCGATGGTTATCGGCTCCTATGAGCTGACCGATTTCGATGGCAACCCAATTCCGCCGGGGTTGATTGACCACAAGGAATGGACTGCCGACAATGGTCATAACAATGCGCTGCGCATTAACGGCCTTGGAGCTCCACGAGCATTCTTTACTCCGCTATTGCGCAGAATAGGTGTGCCCAACGTTAGCTATGGCGAAGATTACGCCCTCGGTCTGCGCATCTCGCGTACGTTCAAAATCGGGCGCATCTACAATTCGCTCTACCTTTGCCGCCGTTGGCAAGGCAATTCCGACGCTAATCTCAGCCAAGAGAAAATCAATGCCAACAACAGCTATAAGGATTGGCTACGCACCGTTGAACTCGAAGCTCGCTGCAACCAGAATATACGCGAACACAACGAATATAAAGCATGGTCAAGCGACATGCTCACCCATCTACGCAATTTCTATCAGGCTCAACTATCTACCTGGCCACTGGCCCAACAGAACGTTAGCGCGTTGAAATCTGTCGAGACAAAGGAGGTTAAAGTTGGCGACAAGAGATTCACCATAATGTTCAACCCCTCACGCGCCGTTTCCTCCGGAGCCAAGACCGATGCAAAATCCATAAGCGAACGCCCATGTTTCCTCTGCGAAGAGAATCGCCCTATTCAGCAGCAACCTGTGAAGCTTCTGAACGGGTATTCGCTCCTGGTTAACCCATTCCCAATATATCCCAACCACTTTACAATTCCGTCAACCACCCATCAGCCTCAACTTCTTTTCGACTGCATGGATGAAGGACGAAGCCGATTGGGATCTATGTTTACGCTATGCCGTCATATGCCGTCGCATATTCTCTTCTACAACGGTGCAAAATGTGGGGCATCAGCTCCCGATCATCTCCACTTCCAAGCCGTTGACACCTATGCCAACCGTATATTTGACAAAAACTTCTACAAAGACCTCCCATACCTCAACTATTTCTTCACGGCTTACTCCATCGAAGAATTAGAGCAGAAGATGGCCAACATTAAGGATGAACTGATGGCGCTCCCTGAAAACCAAGGGGAACCTGAGCCAATGGTAAACGTATTCATGTGGGAGGCGCCAAATCGCAATCGACTACAATCCATCAAGCATCAAGCAGTTGATGTTGTAGTTATACCGCGCCGTGCTCATCGTCCGTCGTGCTACGGCACCGGTCCTGACCAAATGATGATTTCCCCCGGAGCTATAGACGTAGCCGGAGGCATCGTTACATGTCGGCGAGAGGACTTCGACAATCTCGACAGCAAAAAACTGACGGAAATCCTGCGCGAAACTACTTTCTTCTACGCTTAATAACGTCAAGCCGTCAATCGGCTGAAACGAACATATAATTCATACCAATGCAGCAACCGACAATTAAAGTTGGTATTCTCGGAGCTACCGACGGCCGGTATCTCCTCAACGGTGATTTTCAAGCAACAAAGTTACCGGATGGCTCATGCTGCTTCCAGCCTTTATCCGAGCAGGCTACGTTCACCCTCCCGAACGTAAAAATCGGTATCGGATTCCATTGGGAACGCTGCGAATCGCAGACCTTTCAAGGCGCACTGATTATCACACCTGACAACCTGATAATCAACGAGCTGCAAGTTGAGCAGTATCTACGCAGCGTAATTTCATCGGAGATGAATGCCGCCGCTCCGTTAGAGTTCCTGAAGGCCCACGCAATCGTTGCACGTTCATGGCTGCTGGCCATGTTGGAGAACAGCCGAAAGCCAACTTCCGGTTGTTGCCATCATGAACTTAAGCATTACAACAGCGACTACGGCTGCGAAGAAATAACCCGTTGGTACGACCGCGAAGCCCACAATAGATTTGATGTCTGTGCCGACGACCATTGTCAACGCTATCAAGGGATAAACCGCGCCACAACCGACACCGTTGTATCAGCCATTGAGCAGACCGCCGGAATAGCCCTTACCTATCGTGGCCAAGTCTGCGATGCCCGATTCTCTAAATGCTGCGGAGGGCTGACTGAAGAATTTTCAGCAGCATGGGAAGATAGGCAAGTGCCCTATCTGCGCAGTATCCGCGACGTTGACAGTGAGGGCAAATGCTATTGCAACAGTGCAACGCCCGGCCTGCTACGCACAATCGTCAATAACTACGATTTGGATTCGCCCGATTTTTTCGATTGGGAAGTTACATTAACCCAATCGGAAATCCACGACCTTATTCGCCGCAAGAGCAACTTGGACGTAGGCGACATCCTCGAACTTAAGCCCCTCCATCGCGGAGCCTCCGGCAGAATCACGCGTCTGCTGATTCGAGCTACCAACCGCTCGGTAATTATCGGCAAGGAACTGGAAATCCGCAGAATTCTATCAGAAACCCACCTTAAATCGTCTAATTTCACCGTAAGCCCAATAATGCTCCCCGACAATCTGATTCCATCGAAATTCATCATTCACGGGCGCGGTTGGGGCCACGGCGTAGGAATGTGCCAGATTGGAGCCGCTGTTATGGCGGCCAACGGTGCTGACTACAAAACAATTCTTAACCACTATTTTAAAGATGCAGAACTCACCCGCCTCTACCAATAGCAAACTGAAGCGCTGGCTATATCCATGGCTTTGGATACCAACTCTATATTTCGCCGAAGGCCTGCCCTACATGGCCGTGATGACGATCTCGGTAATCATGTATAAAGAACTCGGCATTGACAATACGGCCCTCGCCTTCTATACATCCTGGCTCTATCTGCCTTGGGTTATCAAACCGTTCTGGAGTCCGATTGTTGATATTATCCGCACGAAACGCTGGTGGGTGGTAACGATGCAATTTGTTATTGCCATAGCCTTAGCTATGATTGCATTTACCATTCCTACGTCAAGCTTTTTCCAGGCAACGCTGGCCGTATTCTGGATTGTAGCCTTCTCCTCGGCCACCCACGATATTGCTGCCGACGGCTTCTACATGATAGGCTTGCCGGAACAACAGCAATCGGCTTACGTCGGCATCCGCAGCCTTTTCTACCGAATTTCAATGATTGTCGGGCAGGGCGGTTTAGTTGTCCTCGCTTCGATGATAAATAAGAGCCACGAGTCTCTAACATTAGGCTGGATTTCCATTTTTGCAATTATGTCGGCCTTCTTCTTCTGCATGGCAATATATCACTGGTTCATATTGCCGCGTCCGGCCTCCGACAGAGACTATAAGCCTCAGAAGCTAAATGAAGTAGTTGATGCTTTTGTCAAGACGTTCTACGAATTTTTCCGCAAACCGGGTGTAATCGTGGCATTAGCCTTTATGTTGCTTTATCGCTTGCCGGAAGCACTGATGGTAAAAATGATTCCGCCATTTCTGCTCGACAGCACCGCCCAAGGCGGCATGGGCCTCAGCGATGGCCAGGTTGGACTGGTTTACGGCTCGGTAGGAGCACTGGGGTTGATTCTAGGTGGCATTATCGGTGGCATTGCAGCGGCTATCGGAGGACTGAAAAAGTGGCTCCACCCTATGGCATGGAGCATGTCGCTAACATGCCTAACATTTGTCTACCTTGCCTTCTGTCAGCCTTCTGCGATTTGGGAGGTGTATCTCTGCGTGTTTATCGAGCAATTTGGCTACGGCTTTGGATTCACGGCCTATATGCTCTACCTAATTTACTTCTCTATCGGACAATACAAGACGGCCCACTATTCAATCTGCACAGGCTTTATGGCCCTCGGAATGATGTTGCCGGGATTGGCAGCCGGCTGGCTCGCTGACCATCTGGGCTACCAGAATTTCTTCATTCTGGCCATCGCCTGCTGCGTAACAACCATCGGTGTTTGCTATTTTGTCAAAGTCTCTCCCGAATTCGGCAAAAAAGACAAATAATCCCTTCCCCCTCTCTCC
>CAZEST010000004.1:0-2597 GCA_964514745.1 uncultured Alistipes sp. | reverse complement strand
CAGCCCAAGCATCTTCCACCCCTGACGAGGCAGACTTCAGGGTAAAACCGGGCATTGAAGTACTGCGCGAATCGGGGTTTGAAGCCCTCAAGGGCAAACGTGTCGGCTTAATTACCAATCCTACCGGCGTTGACAATTCGCTGAAAGCTACCATCGACATTCTCAACGAGGCCCCTGACGTAAAACTCGTAGCCCTGTTTGCTCCGGAACATGGCGTAAGAGGCGATATCACGGCCGGCGCTACGGTGGGCAACAGTGTTGATGCTTCTACGGGAGTGACGGTTTACTCGCTCTACGGCGCTACCAAGAAGCCTACGGCTGAAATGCTGGCCAACGTCGACGCACTGGTCTACGACATTCAAGACAATGGATGCCGTTCATATACGTTTATCTCGACGATGGCTATGGCTATGGAGCAATGCGCTAAACTCGACAAGGAGTTCGTTGTTCTCGACCGCCCGAATCCGCTCGGGGGAAACAAGATTGAGGGCCTTTGCACAGATGCTGACGATATCTCTTTTGTTGGTTACCTGCCTATTCCGTATATCTATGGGTTAACCCCCGGTGAACTCGCCCGATTTATCGTTGGCGAAAATTTACTCAAAAGTTCCAAGCCACTCAAACTTACGGTAATTCCGATGAAGGGCTGGGAACGCGATATGCTTTTTGAGGATACCGCGATGCCTTGGGTACTGCCATCTCCGCATGTACCTACCCCTCAAACTGCTATCTTCTACCCTGCAACAGGGATTTTGGGCGAATTAGACTATCTATCTATCGGCGTTGGCTACACACTCCCGTTTCGCACATTTGCCGCTCCTTGGATTGATGCTCAGAAATTGCTTGCTACTCTCACCGCAAAGAATATTCCGGGAGTTACTTTCCGCCCTATCTACTACAAACCCTACTACGGATTCAAAAAAGGAGAAAACATCCGAGGCGTCGAACTGTATATCACCGATTACGATGCCGCCCCCTTAACGCTGATTCAGTTCTACGTTATGGAGGCCTTGGCCGAACTATATCCTGCCCAGAAAGCCTTTGCCATTGCTCCAACGGCTCGGTTGAACATGTTCGATAAGGTTGTAGGCTCCAAATCCGTTCGTCCTACATTTGCCAAGAATTACAAGGTTGCCGACCTGCTGCCTCTCTGGAATCGCGACATCGAATCATTCGGCAACATAAAGCAAAAATACCATCTCTATTAACGAAACTCTAACTCCTCCCTACCCGAACTACATATATGAACAAACTCATTGCCGACTGTGGCTCAACAAAAATTGAATGGGCTATTATCAATGACTCATCTGACAAGCCTATCAAGCAATTCCGCACTACCGGATTCAACGCTGCAATCACCTCGCCTGACGAAATTCTGCATCTCCTCGAAGCTGAACTTCTGCCGGAAATCAAAGGAATTACCATCGCTGACGTACATTTCTATGGAGCCGGCTGTATAGGCGGAGAGACTGATCGCCAACTTGCTTCCTTATTAGCCCAACTGATGCCGGAGGCATCGATTGAGATTGCCGGCGACTTGGTAGCTGCTGCTCGTGCTCTTTTCGGCAAATCGGCAGGTATAGCCTGCATTCTCGGCACCGGTTCAAATTCCGGACTGTACGATGGCGATAAGATTACCGCAAACGTACCGCCTCTGGGCTACATACTCGGAGATGAAGGCTCGGGCACCTACCTGGGGAAGTTGCTCATTAATCAACTGTTCAAAGCACCTCAGACCTTCCCAACGGCAATCACAGAGGATTTTGATAATACCTACCATCTAACTAAAGCCGATGTTATCAACCGCGTTTACCGCCAGCCTAATGCCAACAGATTTCTGTCTGCTTTCGCGCCTTTCCTAAAAAAACACATTAGCCACTCCTCTATCCGCAACCTCGTAGCAGCAGGCTTCGAAGCCTTCCTCTCCAACAACGTTGCTCACTACTGCTCCGCCACCGATTCCAATCCCCTTCAGATTGGCTTCGTAGGCTCTATTGCCCACAATTTTGCAGATATTCTTACCGAAGCCTGCAACCGCCATGGATTCCCAAATCCCATCATTCTGCAATCCCCCCTCCAATCCCTCCTTCGTTATCACCTTCCTCGCTAACGTCATCCACAATCGTAGTCTGTAGGCTGCCGATTAGGGAGTAGAATCCGAATGGTAACTGCATACAAAAAAAGTTGCAGGCTCAGCAGAGTCTGCAACTTTATGTTTTTCAGAGAAGGCCTTAGCCTTCTCTGAAGTTGTTTTCTTTTGGATTATTCGTTAACTGAGAGCGAAGCAACGCGGTTCCAGTCGTTGGTGGTGAAGAGTTCACCGATGCCCTGACCTTCTGCGTTTACGCGAGAAGCGTCGATACCGTAGTTGTTAACGAGAGCCTTCTTAACAGCTTCAGCACGCTTGGTAGCGAGCTTTTCGTTGAAAGCCTTAGAACCGTCCTTAGAAGCGTAACCCTTAACGTCGCAAGTAGCGCTGGCGTTATCCTTGAGCTGGTTAGCAGTCATAGCGATGTTGGGCTGCTGGTTAGCCTGGATGTTAGCAGAACCGCAGTTGAAGAATACGTAGCGGATGTTGTCGAGGTCCTTAACAACCT
>CAZEST010000003.1:0-45806 GCA_964514745.1 uncultured Alistipes sp. | reverse complement strand
GGTGGTAGCTGCAAGCCCTCTAACGCAAAGGAAATCTTCAGCAAGCCCGACGTTGACGGTGGCCTTATCGGTGGTGCTGCTCTCGATGCAGAATCATTCATGGGCATCGTAACCGCTTTCTAAGAATAGCCCCATAAAGAAGGTGTTCAAGAGGAGAGGCAATGTCATCTCCTCTTGAAATACCTTTTCTACATTTTACGGAATATCTGTATATAACCATCACTTATAACTTACTGCGTTAGCAACAACGCCAATCTATTATTGAGATGAACCGTTATTTCCGACTACTGACTCTCTTGCCGGCGCTCCTGCTGCTGGCAGTTGCTGTCAAGGCAGACATTGTTGAGAACTTGAATCGCACCGGCTCTACGATTACTGTGGAGCAACCGCAAGGCCTGGCCGATCGATTGAGTAACGACAGCAACGGGACAGCTCAGAAAGATGGTTCCGGCGATGAATCGTCGGATGTAAAAGCCGTGCCGCAGGTGCGTTCCAATGGTAAGTTGGTTGGTTATCGAGTGCAGGTTTATTCCGAAAGTAATCAGCGCGTAGCCAAGGGCGAAGCGCGCCAGCGCGAACGTGCCGTTGGTAGCCGTTTCCCTTCGCTTGCAACCTATGTTGCGTATGCATCGCCATATTGGAGACTCCGTGTAGGCGACTTCAAGACGCAAGCCGAGGCTGAGAAATACGCATCTGATATTCGCAAGGCATTCCCTGCGTATGCTCGCGAAGTAAGAGTGGTACGTGACCGTATCAATGCACGTTAAACACATAACCGATTCAATATCCGTTAAAAAAATCCTGCAACATTGAACCAAGAGGATAAATACATAAACCCGGAGCCGATCGAAGACCCGATTCTCGACGAGGAAATTGTTGACGATTTTCCCGAGGGTGCTACCGTTGCCGAACGCGAAACTATCATGGAGATAGCATCGCATTATCAGGCTATCTTGCAGCTGATAGGGGAAGATCCCGAACGCGAGGGGTTGCTGAAGACTCCGTTGCGTGCGGCCCGTGCGTTATGGTATGAAACATCTGGAAATCGCTGTGGCGAGCCTGCCGATTTAATGCGCAAAGCCCTCTTCACCCATGAAGGTTCAAGGATGGTAGTTGTACGCGATATAGAATTTTATTCGTTGTGTGAGCACCATATCTTGCCGTTCTTCGGCACGGTATCGGTTGGCTACATTCCTGATGGCAGAATTGTAGGGCTGAGCAAATTGGCTCGCGTTGTCAATGCCGTAGCGCGTAAATTGCAAGTTCAAGAGCGAATGACGGCTGAGATTTGTCAGGCAGTTGAGCAGGCGTTGAGCCCGTTGGGAGTGATCGCTACGTGCAGAGCTTCCCACCTCTGTATGCAGATGCGAGGCGTTGAAAAGCAAATGGCCTCAACCGTTACCATTCATTATAGCGGCATTTTTGAATCGGATGCCTCTTTGCGTGAGGAATTCTTCCGCCTGACAACCATCTAACTTTCCTCCCTCATTTAACATCCATCTCCCCCCTCATTTAACCGTCCTCTAATTTTATTCCTCTCCTTCAATTCGTCCTATCTCGTCCCCTTTAATATGATCGACCTCTTAATAAACCTCAGCATCGCCGATTGGTTTAATGCTGAACATTTGCTCAACTTCTTCTACAATAATGCCAGCTATATGTTGGTATTTTTGTTCATGGTGATTGAAAGTTCTTTTCTGCCTTTCCCGTCGGAGGTTGTAGTGCCGCCGGCAGCATATATTGCTGTAACCCGTGGCGATATGAATGTAGGTCTGATCATATTGGTTGCTACTGCCGGAGCTGTTGTCGGAGCATTGGTTAATTATTTCTTGGCCATGTGGTTAGGGCGCCCGATCGTTTACGGCTTCGCAAACAGTCGGTTCGGCCATGCTTGCTTGATTGACGAGGCAAAAGTGCAGAATGCCGAAAAATATTTCGACGACCACGGCAAGCTCTCCACCTTTATTGGCCGATTGATTCCGGCCGTACGCCAGTTAATTTCTATCCCGGCCGGACTTGCACGTATGAATTTGGGGGTATTCGTGCTGTTTACCGCCCTTGGTGCCGGCTTGTGGAATACGGTTTTAGCAGGCCTCGGCTACTGGCTCGGCCAGACTGTTCCCTATGACCAACTCTACGACTCTGTTGAGAAATATAACCACTATTTCACCCTCGGCGGATTCGGCCTGCTGCTTGTTTGCATCCTCTTTATTCTCTACAAAGCCATTCGCAAGAAATAACCGGCTTTTTTGTTGTTCGGAAAGTTTTGCGTAACTTCGCGTTAGAAAACAAAAAATTATCCGGAAAATGATTGTTTCACCTTCGTTGTTAGCAGCTGATTTCGGCAATATTAATCGCGAGATGGAGATGATTAACCGTAGCGATGCCGATATGATTCATCTCGACGTGATGGATGGCGTGTTTGTCCCCAACATCTCGTTTGGATTCTCGGTAATTGAGGCTGTAGCAAAAGTCTCGGAGAAGCCCCTCGACGTTCATTTAATGGTTGTGCATCCTGAGAAATGGATCCAGAAACTGAGCAAATTAGGTGTAACCTATATGAACGTTCATCAGGAGGCGTGCGTACATCTCGATCGCGAAATTTATTCCATACATGAGGCGGGCATGAAGGCAGCCGTTACGCTGAATCCGTCAACACCGGTTAGCATGCTGGAGGATGTGATTGCCGACCTCGACATGGTATTGCTCATGTCGGTGAATCCGGGCTTCGGAGGGCAGAAATTCATTCAAAATACGCTGAATAAAGTAGGCCGTCTGCGCCGGATGATTAAGGAGTCAGGTTCCAAGGCATTGATTGAAATTGACGGCGGAGTCAACGCCGTTACCGCCAAGCAGTTGGCCGATGCCGGAGCTGATATATTGGTTGCCGGTAGCTACGTTTTTGGCAGTCCGGACCCGATTGGCGCCATTCGAGAATTAAAACAACTTTGAGAATATATTGGGGAGCACTGCGGTGCTCCCCAACAATTATATATGGCCATGAAAGAAGACTCTATCAGCCAACTCTACCTTAAAGATACAGCTTTCCAAGACCTAATGCAGCGACGTGTGTTCAACGTGCTGCTGGTAGCTTCTCCCTATGATGCCTTCATGATGGAAGAGGACGGACGCGTTGAGGAGCAACTCTATAACGAGTATGTAGCCCTGAACCTGTCATCGCCCCCACGCATTACGCGCGTCTCTCATATAAGCGAGGCGTTAGCGATTATGGCTCAGAAGAATTTCGACCTGGTTATAGCAATGCCGGGTATGGATATCAGCGAGACATTCATCGGTGCAAAGGAGATAAAGGTAGTGTTCCCAATGGTTCCTATCGTTGTGCTGACGCCGTTCTCCAAGGAGGTTTCGCGCCGATTGGCAGCGGAAGATTTTGGTGGCATAGACTATGTATTTTCATGGTTGGGCAATGTTGACCTTCTGCTGGCAATTATCAAACTGCTGGAGGATAGAATGAACGCCGAGAACGACGTATTGGAGGTTGGCGTACAGATGATTCTGATGGTAGAAGACTCCGTAAGATTCTACTCCTCGATTCTACCGCATCTCTACAAATTCCTGCTCAAACAGAGCCGAGAGTTCTCGACAGAAGCGCTCAACGAGCACGAAAAGATGTTGCGTATGCGCGGACGTCCAAAGGTAATGCTGGCTCGCGATTATGAGGAGGCTAAACAGCTGTATGACACGTATTCGGAGCACATCCTGGGGCTGATTACCGATGTGTCGTTTATGCGCGACGGCGAGAAGGACCAGCGTGCGGGTTTGGATTTTGCTGCCTATGTCCGTGCGAATGACCCGTATCTGCCTATCATCGTGGAGTCTACGGAGGCTAAGAATGCCGGGCCGTCGAAGGAGTTTAATGGCATTTTCCTCGACAAAACGTCGAAGAAGCTTCCGGTTGACCTCGGTAAGGCTATCATGCAGAATTTCGGATTTGGCGACTTCGTAATGCGCGATCCCGATACGGGCGAGGAGATTATGCGCATTCGCTCGCTCAACGAGATGCAGAAGCGTATGTTCGAGATTCCCGACCGCACGTTGCTCTATCATGCTTGCCGCAATGATATTTCGCGCTGGCTCTATTCGCGCGCCATGTTCCCGATTGCCGACATTATATGTCGTCACCGTTTTCGCAACATCAGTGAGGCCCCGGAGGTGAAGCAGATGTTCTTCGACTTGATCGTAAAGTATCGCAAGATGAAGAATAGGGGCGTGGTTGCCGAATTCCGTAAGGATCGCTTTGACTATTACTCTAACTTTGCTCGTATCGGGCAAGGCTCATTGGGCGGAAAGGGCCGTGGCTTGGCGTTTATCGATTCTATTATTAAGAAGAATCCGGAGTGTGATTCGTTCCAGGGCGTAACGATTTCTATTCCGCGCACGGTAGTGTTGTGTACGGATATCTTCGATGAATTTATGGCCGATAACGACCTCTATCCCATTGCGCTCTCCGACCTACCCGATAGCGAAATTCTCGAACATTTTCTGAAAGCGAGGTTGCCGGAGCGCGTTCGCGACGACCTATTAGCCCTAACCGAAGTTGTTAATCGCCCGTTAGCCGTCAGAAGTTCATCGTTGCTGGAAGACTCCCACTATCAACCATTTGCCGGAGTATATTCGACCTACATGATTCCTCATACCGACGACCATGAACAGATGCGCCGCCTACTGACTGACGCAATCAAGGCCGTCTATGCATCGGTATTCTACTCTGAATCGAAAGCCTATATGTCGGCAACCTCTAACGTAATCGACCAGGAGAAGATGGCGGTAATTTTGCAAGAGGTTATTGGCAACGAATATGACGGGGTATATTTTCCATCGTTCTCCGGCGTAGGGCGTTCGCTCAACTACTATCCTATCAACGATGAGCAGGCCGAGGAGGGTGTGGCTCAGGTTGCTGTTGGCTTAGGCAAATATATTGTTGACGGAGGAATAGCGCTACGCTTCTCGCCAAAGCACCCCGGAAAAGTACTACAGACATCGACCTTAGACCTTGCCTTGCGCGATACCCAGCGCCAATTCTATGGCCTCGACCTCAGCAGTATGCCGGAAAATTTCATGGTTGACGATGGCTTCAACATCGTTAAGCGCAATGTCCAGGACCTGGCAAAGCATCCCGATGCGCTGAAATATATGGTATCTACCTTCGATATCAACGACCAAATGCTGCGCGACAGCCATCTCGGTATGGGGCGAAAGGTTGTAACTTTTGCAAATATCCTGCGCGATAACGTATTCCCGATGGCCGAGGTTGTTGACTTTATGCTGACCAAAGGGCAGGATGCTATGCAGCGCCCGGTTGAAATTGAATTCGCCGGCAATATTATGCCCGATGGCTCTCTGAAGGGACGCATCTATTGGCTCCAAATTCGCCCGATTATCGACCGCAAAGATGATGTTGACGAGGCATTGCTTGCAATGGATAACTCCAACTTGATTCTGCGCAGTACAACCGCCCTGGGGCATGGCACCAACGAATCGGTTTGCACCGTAATGTATGTGCGCCCGGAGAATTTCTCCTCGCTACGCAATCCGGAAATTGCCCTGGAGATTGCCCGATTAAACAAGCAATTTGTTGAAAACGGCGAAGGATACGTACTGATAGGTCCCGGACGCTGGGGGTCGTCAGACACGGCGCTGGGAATCCCGGTTAAATGGGCCGACATCGCTGCCGCCCGATTAATCGTAGAATCATCGTTGGCCAACTACCGTGTTGAGCCCTCACAAGGTACGCATTTTTTCCAGAATCTGACCTCGTTCGGAGTAGGGTATTTCACTATTAATCCGTTCTCCGGCGATGATTATTACGATGTTGACTATCTGAATTCGCTACCTGCCGAGTATGAGTCGGCCAACTTGCGAGTAGTCCGTCTGTCGTCGCCTTTGCGCATCGGCATTAATGGGCGAAAAGGCCTCGGAGTTGTAGCGAAACCGTAGCCTAAAACATAAAAAAATGGCCGGCCAACTATCGTAGTGCAATGCACATTGGATGGTTGGCCGGCCGTTTTTTTTGTTGACTAGAGAACGAGCTTCCGGGCGCCTACCAGGTAAATTCCGTGGGGTAGGAGGCGACGGGCTTCGCTTAGGGTTACTTGGCGTAGGAGCAGTATGCCTTGCAGGGAGTAGACATCAATGGGTTGGTCTGCTTGCGTGGCGTTGCTGATGGTGTCGATTTTGGCGGCCGTGTAGTCCGTACCGTATACTTCTAATTCGTTGATACTGGTGCCGTACTGTGTAGCGCGTGTATGGCCGGTTACTCTTACGTAGCGAGCCGGGGTTGCGGCAAAAGTAATGTTGTCATCGTTGCCGGTCCAGCCATCGGTGGTGTAAACTTCCGAGAAGTCGGTGCCGTCCAACGAAAGCTCAACGCTGTAGCTTGATGCATAGGCCGGTGAGTTCCAGAAGATATGCACGTTGTTGACCAGGTAGGTTTCGAGCAGGTTAACCGTAATGGATTGTTCGTCCTCGAATTGGCTGCCCCAACGCGTTGAATAGTCGCCGTCAACGGCTTTGTCCGCACTGAGGTTGTTGTTCTCGGCGGAGGTAGCTGTAGCCGGTTTGCGTAGCGCTAGGTTGATGCCATCCACAGAGTAGGCAACATTGATTTCGCGCGATTGCGAAGCCTTATTGCCAAAGGCGTCTTCAACCGTAACAACCAGTTTGTAGGTGGCAGTTGTCAGTCCGTCAAAGGTAAATGAGATTGACGTGCCGACGGCGTCGCAGCTGCCAACCGGGGTGTTGTCGACGGAGTAGAGCGTAGCGGTTGCAAACAGAGCGGATGTAGCGTCTTTGCTGAATGTTGCCGAACCTTCAATCAATCCGTTGTCGGTAGAAATATCCAGGCTGTTAATTGTCGGTGCGATACCGTCATCGGTAGCCGTAAAGCGTTCCGAACCATACACTTCGATTTCGTAGAGCGAGTTGCCATAAACCGTAGCACGTTTGTTGCAGAGCAGTTTGATGTTTGAGGCAGGTACGTTGGGCAATGAAATAGTTTCGTTGCCTCCACTGCCTTCCGTTGTCTCGTAGACCGTAAACCATTGGTCGCCATCAAGCGATGTTGCAATGGCATAAGCCTTGCTGTAGGCTGCTTCCCAATAGAGTTTCACTTGATTGAGCACGTAGGGCGCTTCGAGGTCAATCGAAATCCATTCGTTGTCGTTAGAGGCGCTTTCCCAACGGGTGGTCAGGTCCAAGTCAGTAACTTTGTCGGCCGTATTGCCTCCGCTGTAGGATGAGCTGCGAGCTGATTTGCCGGCTGCCAGATTTGCCTCGGCAACATCTCTGACAGATACGCTAACCGAAGTCATACTGCCGAAGTCAATTACGTAGTCGCCTCGCACGAGGGCCCGGAAGGTAGATGATGCGCTGTCAAAGGTAGCAATGCTGCTGTCCGTAGGATTGCCTTCGCTGTCGGTTATTGTTATGGATAGCGATTCAGCCGATATGGGATAGATGCCGCCAAATTGATTTGCACCTTCGATTTCAACCGTAGCTTCGTCGCCTGTCAGCAGCGAAAGTTGCGTCGGGCTGACGCTTAGGGATGTCAACTTGGTAGATTCTTCAACCAGAATTTGCTTCTGCGCAGATGCGCTGCCACAGGTGGCTGTGAGGGTGTAGACGCCATAGGTTGAAGGGGTAAATTTGTTGCCGTTGAATGAGCCTTCCGGCGAACAACTCCATTCAATGTTTGAAGATAGGGGCATAATTTCGCCGTTGATATTATAGCCGCGAGCTGCGAGTTCGGTCTCTTCGCCTTCCATGATAATATCGGGCGCATCGATGTCGATTCCTACAATCGCATTCGAGGAGGCTGAGGCTTGAACGCCGCCTACCTCCATTTCGATGATAGAGTAGCCGTAAACCGTAGCACGACGGAGGCAGTTGACTTTTACGTAACGGCAGGTTGCTGCAACGCTGTGGCGTACGATGCCGGCGCTTGATAGGCTACGTTGTGAGTAGGCTGTTGTCCACGCAGTCTCATCGTTGATATCAGCGCCATCTGGGGCTACCAGAATGTCGTAATCGGCCGCATATGCAGCTTCCCAGTTGATCGTTACAGACGATATCCGATAGTTGTCGCCCAAATCGAGCATGAACCATTGTTCATCGCTGTGGGCAGAGCCCCAACGGGTAGATGTGTCGCCGTCGATAGCGTATTCGGTCTTTGTGCCTGCGTTCTCTTCGCTTGAGGAATAGGCGGTAGCGTTCCCGCAAATATTCGGTAATTGAGGAACAACGGCCAATACATCGGAGGCGGAAGCTGTTGCCGCTGTTGCTTTGATCGTATAGCGGCCGGCTTTTTCGAATGTGGCCTCACCGTTGTTGACGTCAATCTTATTTCCATCGGCATCGGTGATTTCCCAGGTGGCTTCGGGCGAAGATTCAGCTCCGTATTGGTCAACGGCTTTTAGCGAGAATTGGCAGGTGCTGCCGATTTCAACGAAGTCAGGCACGCCTTCGATAGAGGCAGATTTAACTACCGGTGCATCATTGACGGTTATGTCGAGAGAGCCTGAGATGTTGCCGGAAATTGCCGTAACGGTCAGCGTAGTTCCTTTAGCTGTTGTAGACGGGATAGAGAGCACGCCGTCGTTGGTTATCGAAGCCCCATCGGTTACGCTCCAGGCTATCGACTCGCCGGCGATTTCTGCCCCGTATTGGTCGAAGAGGGTAGCGGTCAGGTTGGTTGATGTAGCCGGAGGCAGAATCTGTCCGCTTTCGGACGTAATAGTTAGCGAGGAGGCTTCTGAGGATGCGGCAAAGACGGTAAGCTTCTTGGCCGGAGCATTTACCGAGCGTTCGATAACGCCGTTGCGATAGAAGTTAACCTTTCGGGTAGAATTGTCGGGATTGTAGACCATGTAGCTCATCGAGCCGTCTGACCGGCGATAGGCGTTGGCCGTAGGGCAATCAGCCGTAACGTCGAAGTCGATATCGCCGTAGGTTAGGTGGCTATGGATTACGAAGTAGGAGATATGTCCGGTGTCTACACCGCGAGCAATCCCCATATTTTTCTCCCAAGCTTCATCGAAAATCTGAGCGGCTTCTTGAGGTGCATAACGCTCCATGTAGCAGAGCACAACGTTGCCGACTGATTGATCTGCCAATGCTGCCTCGTCGCCGTTTTTTTCAAACCAGGAGTAGGCCGTAGCGCTGCGCATCTGTTCGTAGTCCCATTTTACGAAATCCAAGTCTTCCGACATGTAATTAAGGCAGGGCGATACGGGCATCCACTGAATAGAGTGCATCCAGAGCGGATCACCGGAGAACCAGGTCCACCAGCCAATCCCCTTCGATGTTAGGTTGGTATTGTAGGGCGATTGATAGAGTGTATAGTCGTAGTTGTGCTCCTTGTCGGAGTGGATATGGTCGCGGTCAAACCAATATTCTACCGTGCCGCGACTTTCAGTCAGCCATCCGAAGATGCCGGCATCGCGCATCTGTTGGTCGCCTAAGGCCACGCCCAGCAGGTAGACTCCGCCCCAGCTTTGCATTGCTTCCGAGGATGATTCTTGGCCGTTACCGTTATCGTTGCCGTGGTCGCCGAGGCCTCCGGCGTAGGAGTGGCCG
Source organism: uncultured Alistipes sp. (assembly GCA_964514745.1). GTDB lineage: Bacteria > Bacteroidota > Bacteroidia > Bacteroidales > Muribaculaceae > UBA7173. The sequence continues at coordinate 36,212 of CAZEST010000003.1, read as the reverse complement.
GCCCAGGGGTCGAGGGTACGCAGGAATGGAAAGCGCGAATCGTTGTGGTCGTAGTTGGCATAATCTTTTACAATCATGCGCAGCAGATCGCCGTAATCCGCGCGGAAGGAATCATCTTCCATGCAGAGCAGTGCTGCGGCATAAATGAAATAGCCGTAGTGGAAATGATGGTCGTTGAACGCATCCGAGTCGTAGCTGACATCAAAACCGAGCATACCACCCCAGCGAGGGTAATATGAGAAGAATTTCGTTGATTCGCCGGGCGTATAGGTCAGCCAATCAACCAGCGCGTTGCGTAGCTTTTGGCGTGATTGTTGATAAAGTTCGTCGTTGCCTGTTTGCTTGGCGAAGGTCATGTTTAGGGCCATTTGTGTTAGGCCTTTTCCGCCCCAATAGGTATCGGAACCGAAGCTACCTCCATCGGCGTAGGTCTGAATCAGCGATTGCATTAGCTCGGGGTTGTAGCCGTTCTCCGTTGTATCGCCCTCCTTAGGAGCCGCATAGTAGGGGAGCATTCCGGAGAAGCGATAGGCGTATTCAAAGTGGCCGTCATCAGCCGTTGCCATCTTGAGTGTGCCGCGAGGGGTAAGGTAGCTTTTGGAATTATAATTGATAGCAGAGTTAACTGCATATTTGTAGGCATGGGGTAAGAAACCTTGCATAACCGGAGCCGAAGCGCTCGGATTCCGAAGGTTCTCGGCATTAGCTTGCCATGAAGTTGTCAGGAGAGAAGAGGATTCATCGTAGCTCCAACTTACGGTTGTTGACCGAATAATTGAACTGCTGTAAGGCATATAAGCCTCGAAATCGTCGGTGCTGCCGAGTAGGGCAATGGAAAGCCATGTTGCGCCGTCGAAGCGCATCGCGCCGCTGTTGGTTGATATGACGGTGCCTTCCGGGAAATAGACAGCGTAGAGGTCGTTGCCAATCTGTAGAAGGCAGCCTTTGGCGGTAGTTTGTAGCTGTTGGGGTGTGGCTGAGAAGGTAAGTTCAGGCGTAACGTCGCTAAACTCAAACCAACTGAACGGAATGCCGTGGGCCAGGGTTGCCTTGATGCTGCCGTTGCCGGATGTGGCCGGCAGAAGGATTTCAACATCCCAGTCGTGCCAGTCAACGGCGCGAGCTTCCTTCGCAGTGAATTTTGCGCCTTGCACTTTCAGCCACGAATCAGACTTTACCTCCGTACCGTTGTCATTCCAGTGGGTAGGGTAGGCTACGGTAATCCCTTCGGCAGCGGTTTTCAGCATAGCCGGATAGCTCCAAAGAGCTCCGGAGAATTCGTTGTTGAGAACGTCGGTCCACCAATCATTTGTAGGAATAGGACGTGCATTGCCGTTGGCGTCTGTCTCGTCGGCGTAGATTTTGCGCGTAAGCATCCATGAAGCGTTGAAACCTGAATGTTGGTCGGTGCTTGCTTTGTATGCAGGGGGATATGCTGCATATGAAGCCTTGCCTATCTTTATCGGCTGCTGGCCGGATATCGGGAGTCCGATAAGGGAGGCGGCTACGGCAGAGCATATCGGGAGAAATTTTTTCATTGTATTGTGGCGGTAGGATAATAAATAAGCCGCCCTGTCATTATCGGTTCTACACCCGTATGCGTGTGTATCTGACAGGGCGGCCGTTCCAACTCTATTACTTACTATATTTCAATCAAGAAACGTAGTCGATAAGAATACATAGGAGGAATGTCGGCTTATTTAACAACCTTCTTGCCTCCAACGATGTAAATACCTCTGGGCAGGTCTTTCAGAGCATCGGCGCGAGTAACGTCGGAGCGCAGAAGGATACCGGTCAGAGAGTAAACGTTAACTTGGCTGTTGGCTTCGTCAATCTGAGTAAGCGCTACGCTAGCCGTGCTGTCGTTGTTGACAGATCCGTAGGTGTCGATTCCGAACAGGCGAATAGTGTAGCCATGGGCCTTAGCTGTAGGCAGAATGGTTAGGCCGGTAACAGCTTTGAGCGAAGCCGAGCCGCTAACATCGTTGCTACGCATGCTGCCATTCTGTTGGATAATGCCGTTAGGCTTGTCCCAAACACGGTCGATAGGATTGTAACCCATTTCAAAGCTGCGGTCTGCTACGGCCAGAATTGTAGCCGTGTTCTCATCGGAATAAGTAGCTGTTACGGTGTAATCTGACGGACAAGCAGCTTCCCAGCGGATTTTGATAAGGCTGAAGTCATATTCCTTGTTGAAGGTGATGATTAACGGTACGTTGAGTTCTGTGAAGCTAACTTCGTTGCCCAGGCTTACGTTTTCGCCGTTCATGGTGGCTGTATAGTCGAGGCTGAGTTTGGTGTCTTTATCAGCGATAACTTCCAGCGAGAGGGTTTCAGTCAGGGTGCCGCAGGTAGCGGTTACGGTGTAGGTGTTTACGCCGTTGGGGGTAAATACGTTGTCATCGCTGAGGCTACCGTCGTTGTCAACGCTGAGCTCAACCTTGGCATCCGGCATAACAGCACCGAATTGGTCAAGCACTGAGGTAGAAATCTTGATGGTTTCGTCTGTAGAGATATAGTTGTTGTCGGCAGAGATGAGCAGCTGGGTAGCTTTAGAAGCATCGCTGGCTGTTCCGTATGCTTTAAGGTCGTGGAGCTTGATACCGTAGCCGGTAGCATTTTTGGTGGTAACGAGTTTGATGAACTTAACGTTTTCCATCGGCTGGCCGGCAAAACGGTCATACCAGTTTTGCTGGGTATGGCCGGTTACGCTGTAAAGCTTAACCATATTTTCGGCAGTTTCGCCAACATAAACATCGTAGTCGGCAGGGCAAGCACCTTCCCAGATTGCGATAATCATGTCGAGGTCGTAAGCGCGTGATAATTCTGCGAGAATCCAGTGCTCGTGTTCTCCGGCAGATTCATTGTCAGTAACAACATAGGTGTTGCCGAGTTTGGTAGGATCAGCGCCACCATCAATAGCGTAAGCGCCATTAGCTTCTGCGTTGTCGCTGGTAACGGTTGCACCGGTCATGCAGTAGTCGTCCTGCGATGCTACGATGATTTTCGTGGTAGCTGTAAGTCCGGCGAGAGAAGCGGTTACCGAGATAGTGCCCTTTTCGGTTGCGGTGATTACGCCGTCGGCAAAGTCTGCACCGGTAACGGTGTATTCGGGAGTTTCATCGGTGGCAACGTCGTCGCCGTATTGATCCTTGAGAGAGCAGGAGATGGTTGCTGTTTCGCCGGGGAAGAGACCATTGGATGATGCGGTAACTTCGAAGGTTGTTGCAACAGGAGCGTAAACTTCGCCACTGACGTAAATCTCGTTAACCTGAGGTTTGCCGTTAGGGTTATCTGTATCGCGAACGGCGATATAGCGAGCTTTTACGAAGTTAGTAGGGATGTAGTTGTTAACAGAGTTTGATGTACGTTTCAATGAAGATGTGCTTGTCCATCCTTCCAGGGCGCTGTTGCTGGTCCATTGGAAGTCTGATTCTGGCTGCTGTGCGCCTTCGTCGCCGAAGCTTAATCTGTAACTACCACCGGAATTGGCTCCGTAGGATACGCCTACAGAGTTGATAATGTAAACCTGGCCGAGGTCAACGATAACCCATGATTCGCCACCACCCCAATCGCCATCGTAGGTGTAGTAAGTTGCTTCGTCGCCATCGGTAGCGTAGCTTGCGGGGTGCTCATTTGTGTCGGCATCTTTTTGACGAGCGGTAGTAGGCTGATTGGTTGCGAGGTTGGTAGCTCCGGCCCAGTTGTAGTTGACTACGAACTGAGCGGAACCGCTGACAGTTGTTTCACCGTATTGAGCGGTTGCGGTAAGCGTATATTCTCCCAACTTCAGACCCTTGACGGAGAATACGCCGTTTTCACCACCGGAGATTTCAACGCCGTCGGCATCTGAGCAGGTTAGTTGCAGGTTGGTTACCTTGTCGATCGAAATTGCAGAACCGGCAGCGTTTAGAGCTGCTACGGTAACGTCGGTTGATTCGCCTTCGGTAACCGATGCAGATGATACGCTGAGGGAGGTAACATCGTCGCGACCTTCGATATTGGCAACACGCACCTCAAAAATTCTTGAACCGTAACCTTGAGCCCAACTGTTGTAGGAAGTACAGTAAATCAAAATGTAGCGTGCGGTGGTTGACGCGAACGTAAGGTTGTCGGTGAAGCCGGCGGTGCTATTTTCGCCACCGGTTACTAACGGTGTGTTGTTATCGAGCCAGTCGGCATTGATAACGTTGTAGGTTACGTTGTTAGGCGCTTCGTCCGTACCGATGTTGAACTCGGTGGCAGTATAGGGTATTGCTTCGTTGGAGGCGTAAACGTTGTAGGTGATTGGGTGGGAAGCTTCCCATTTAATTTCTATGTCGGTGAAGGTTGTTTCTTTGCCGAGGTCGATTAATGCCCAATCGTCGGCATACTTGTTGGCGCCGCCTGTTGCTTGCCAACTTGAGCCATCGTTATGGTCGGTGATGTTTTGTGCATCACCGGAATTGGATGATACGGTGACGGTAGCTCCTTTGGGGACTAGGTTTGTAACTTGGTCCCAATCGATTGCGGCGGTCACCGCTGCCGCAGTCAGAAGGATTGCAGATGATACTGATAATAACTTCTTCATAATGAGAATGAATATGAATATAATTGAGTATGCTAGGTTAATTCTTAGTTATTCTAAACTATCAAATCTTATCTTAATTTATTGACCCGTAGGTCCTACTATTTATTACCTGGTATTATTAAAGGGACATGGAAATTAGTAAGGGGGGGGAGAGATAGAGAGAAATCCCGATGCCGAACTGGGGGCTTACCCGACTGCAGACCTGCATCGGGATTTCTTTTGGGGCGTGAAGAGCGGCCTACTTCTTAACTTTCTTATCGCCTACGATATAAATTCCGGAGGGAAGATCGTTGAGAGCGTCAGCCTTGGCGACGTTGCTGCGCAACAGGATTCCCTGAAGCGAATAAACGTTGACATTGGCCTTGTCGGTGTCGGCGTTGATTGTCTCTACACCGGCAGCATCGCTCAGCGTAAGGGTTGAGATGTGCATTCCGCTGGGGCTATATTGTGCGCCATCTTTCAGACGGATTGTCTGCTTGCCGGCGCTGAGCGTCATCGGGAATGTTTCCTCTTTGTAGGTAGCGTTGTCGTTGGGCAGTTCGAATTGGCGAGCGGCTGAAACCAAGGTCTCGGAGCCATCGGCGCTGACTGTGTAGACAGCTACCGTAGGATCAAAACGGGTAGGCTCGCCCATACCGCTTACGCGCAGTACGAGGTTATAGAGGCCGTCTTGCGGAATATCAAATTGATAGTCGAGGTAGGCACCACCGTTGAAGCGAGTGATTTCGATAGGCGATGAGCAAGCTTCGTCGCTGGTAGAGCCCAGGAGGGCGCCGCTCTGAGAATAGTAGGAAGCAGCGGGAACCGAAACGTTGGTAGAATGATAGGTTTCGGGATTAAAGTCGCTGAGGTTTACGTAAACCTTACCCTGCTCTGAGAGCTCGCGTTCGTTTTCGCCCTTGCCGCTCTGAACCAGACCGTAGTTGGGGCCGGTAGAAGCGTCGTAGTTGCCGATAGCTTTGAACCATGCGTAGCGGTAGATCCAATCGGTCTTTTCGAGCCACTCCAGAGTCTGCATCATAAAGTAGATTTGAGTTTCCGGAGCAACATTGCTATTGGCGTTGCCTTCGTCGGGCCAGAGGCAGAATTCGGTCAACCATACCGGTTTGCCATACTTCTCGTGGAAATTTGTACAGATAGTCTTGGTAACTTCGAAACCTCCGTAAGCGTGAACAGCGGTATAATCAAAAGCATCGAGACCTACCAGGTTTACAAATTCGTCCATCCAGTCGGTAGGATTGTAGTAGGGGGCATCGGGCGAATAGTTCAACGCCGGAGCAACGATCTGCAGGTTCAGTTCTTCAGCCAGAGCTTTGAGCTGGGGCCATGCGGCAGCAGCTTGGGCCGGAGTCATATTAGCCTGCGCCTTGAAGTTAGGTTCGTTGAAGGCGAGGAGGTAGTGGGTGTTGGGATGTTCGGCAACATAGTTGCGGATATTGTCGGCATTGTAGCCTCCGTTCCAGCACATAGGTACGAACTCGAAGTAGGTCTCGTCGGCGATGTAGCGCCCGGGAGCTGCTCCCCAAGTGTAGTACCAGCTCACACCGGGTTCCAGTGCGGCCATCTGAGCCTTGTACTGGAATTGGTTTTCGCTGACACCTCTTTTCGGACTCTTGGCCGAAAGAGCATTAGCTCCGGCAGCCAGAAGCAACGATGTGAGGATTAAGGATGATTTTTTCATGATGGTTTATGATAATAGAGTTGTAGTAATCAAGAGAACTGATTAATTGTTGGCCGAAGGTTGATTGTCGACAACGCTAAACTTAGCGGCTGTGCCTTCGTTGCTGTTCGGAGCAATCCAGACACTGAATTCGCCGGGCTCAACTACGCGCTTAAAGTCGGCGTTTACGAAGGCCAGGTCATCGGCGGTCAGGGTGAAGGTTACAACGCGGCTTTCGCCCGGCTTGAGGCTGAATTTTTGGAAGCCACGGAGCTCGCGAACGGGGCGAATCAGCGAGGCTACATGGTCGCGGATATAGAGCTGAGCAACCTCTTCGCCTTCAACCGAGCCGGTGTTGGTAACCGTGCAACTAACGGTCAGAGAGCCGTCAACCGGGATTTCTGTAGCCGAAAGGGTAGGAGTGCTGTAGGCGAATGTTGTATAGCTCAAGCCGTAGCCGAAGGGGTAGAGCGCACCGTCGCCGGCATCGAGATAGTAGCTTGTGCAGCCGGTTGACGTTTGACCTGCTTCGCGTTCGATGTCGTTAATGAGGACATAATCGGCAGCCGGGCGGCCGGTATTCTTGCGGTTGTAGTAGATAGGTACTTGGCCTGATGTGCGAGGGAATGATACTGTAGTATGGCCTGAGAAGTTAACTTTGCCGGAGAGCAGATTGGCAAGGCCGGGGCCTGTCATCGTTCCGCCATGGAAGCAGAACACAACGGCATCAGCCAGGGCTGCATCTTCGGTCAGGGCCAATGGACGGCCTGCTTGAATTACCAATACAACCGGCTTGCCGGTAGCTTTCAGTTCCTTGAGCAGCTGGCTCTGTTGGCCGGGCAGGGTGAGGTCGGTACGGCAGTGGGCTTCGCCTGAAAGCATTGCTTCTTCGCCGGCGAAATAAAGGATAACATCGGCATTCTTTGCGGCCTTCGTAGCTGCAGCAAAACCGGCGGTAGACAGATCGCGGCTGTATTCCAAACCGGGAACATAGGAGATGTTCTTCGTGCCATACATTTCTTTGAGAGCTGTCAGCGGGGTAACGCAATGGCTCTTTTCGAGGTCGAATGACCAGGTGCCGGCTTGGTCGTGGGCAGCATCAGCCATCGGGCCTACTACCAGGATTCTCTTGGCAGATTCGCCTAAAGGGAGTACGCCGTTGTTGTTCTTCAAAAGGATTGCCGACTCTTCAACGGCGCGGCGAGCAGCGTCGAGGCTTGCCGGTGCGTAGAATTTAGAGGCATTGGCCATGTCGACGTAGGGATTCTCAAAGAGGCCGAGGCGATATTTTAGGCGGAGCACGTTGGCCACGAGGCTGTCAAGACGCGCTACCGATACTTCACCTTTCTCAATCAAATCCTTCAGGTGGGAGATGTAGGCGTAGCCTTCCATGTCGATATCAACACCGGCATTTACCGCCTGGGCAGCAGCCTGGCGCAGGTCGGCGCTATAGCCGTGAGGTATCATCTGCTGGATCGAGCCCCAGTCGCTGACCATTACGCCGTCCCATTTCCATTCATCGCGCAGAATGTCGGTGACAAGATGGCGATTGCCCGAAGAGGGAACGCCGTTAATATCGTTGAAGGAGCACATGAACGTTGCGGCTCCGGCATCGGCGGCTGCCTTGAAGGGGGGTAGATAGGTTTCGCGCAGCTGCACTTCCGGAATCCATGTTGTATTGTAGTCGCGGCCACCTTCTGTAGCTCCGTAGCCGGCAAAATGCTTGGCGCATGCTGCCATGGTGTTGGGCTTGGAGAGGTCGCTGCTTTGGTAACCTTTTACCATAGCTTGGCCAAGTACGGAGGTTAGATATGTATCTTCACCGAAGCCTTCGGCGATGCGGCCCCAACGGGGATCGCGAGCGATGTCGACCATCGGCGAGAAGGTCCAGCGAATGCCCACCGATGAGGCTTCTTCGGCAGCGATGCGAGCGCCCTGCTCGATAAGAGCCGGGTTCCAAGAAGCTGCTTGGCCCAGGGGAATGGGGAATATAGTGCGGAAGCCGTGGATAACGTCGCGAGCGAAAACCAAGGGGATTCCGAGGCGGCTGTTCTCTACAGCATCGCGCTGGAGCTTATTGATAACTTCCGGGTCAATTTCGTTGAGGATTGAACCAACCACGCCGTGACGAATCATGCCAACCATATCATCGGCATATCCGTAGCCTGAACGCTGATTGAGCTGTCCGATTTTCTCGTCAAGAGTCATTCGGCTGAGCAGGTCGATAACGCAGCTGTCAATTTTCGCCTCATTGGTGATTGCAGAGGCGCTTAGGCTGCAACCCGAAACTAATAATGTTAGAAGTAGTTTGTTCATCGTGATGATGTATGAGAGGGATTAGCGAATTACGATTTTCTTGGTTGAAGCAGCGTCCTTAGCGATGTAAACGCCGGGAGCAACGCCGCCGATATTCAGTTCGCCGTTGTTGGAGCTTGCAATTTTTGCTCCGGAGACAGCGTAAAGTTCAATAGTGGCAGAGGGGGAGGAGAGGGTAGTTCCGTCGAAGTTGATGGTCTCTTTAATGTTTTCGAAAACCTGATCGATTCCGGATTGGTCGCCGGCATCAACAAAATCAGTGTGGTCGGAATCCAGACCTTTCTGATAGATGCGAACATAGTTGACATACATGGATGCCTCGTTGCCATTATCTTCGTTGAGGGCGGTAATATCGTTGGCCGAATAGATGCCGGTAAATGCTCCACCAACAGCGAGGTTGAAGATAATGAAGTTATCCTTGTGGAAGTAGTTTCCGGCCGACCATTCGTTAGAGGGGTCGTCTTGAGGGCAGCTAAAGCTGAAGTAGGGGTTCTGAATGGGACGTTGGTCGAGATCGACATACATCTTCATCGTAGAGTCGTCCCAGATTAGCGTAAAGAGATGGAATTCTCCGTCTTGCAGACTGTAGGATTTTGTCTGCGATTTGGCGTAGTCGGCAGAGGGCCAGCTGGGACCCCAGTGAACAGCGCCGTTGAAGTATTTGTCTTGGGTGCCGGCAGCGATACCTGTTGCGTTACCCATTTCAACGATGTCGGTCTCGCCACACTTGGGCCAACCAACTTCGTCGTAGTCGTTACCCATCATCCAGAATGCGGGCCAGAGGCCGTTGGCTGTAGAGGGGAATTTGATGGATGCTTCAATCTTACCGTGAGTGAAGGCAATGCGTGCTTTTGAGTTGATTCGACCGCTGGTAAAGGCTTTTCCGCGATAGCTTTCGCGGCGAGCGGTAAGAATCAGGCAGTGGTTGCCTTGGCCGTCATCGCCCAGCGAAACGTTCTCTTCGCGGTAGTATTGCAGCTCGTTATTACCGCCACCGCTGCCGTTGACTTCAACGTTCCAGCGCATAGGGTTCAACTCAGCCTCGTCGAAGAGCTCTTGCCAGACAAGGGTATAGCCGTTTGACTCGCCGGAACCAACTTGGTCGTCGGTGGCAGAGGCGGTAAGGGATGCCAGAGAGAAGAGTAATGCAGCAGGTAATAACTTTTTCATTTGAGTAAATTAGTAGTAAAAAGCGTGCTTTGTAAATATAGGATTAAAATATAGAGGCGGACGGCTAAGCGCTTGCGGCCCGAAGCCGCCCGCCGTTTAGGGTTATCTTAGAGATATTATTTGATTACGAGTTTCTTTACAGAGTTGAGCGAACGAGCAACGTAAACGCCGTTGGGCAGGTTCTCCAAGCCGAGGGTAGAGCCGTTGGTGCTCTTTACGAGCTGGCCTGCGAGGTTGTAGAGCTGAATGCCATTATTGCCGTTGACGTTGATGGTCTTGCCGGTGATTACGAAATCGGAGGTTGCAGCCTTAACCATATCAATGCCTGACTGGTCAGCGTTGTAGAAATAAACTGCATCGAAGGCGATTGACGTATTAGCTACGCCGCCTGCCAACCAGGAGAGGATATTGCCGGTCCAACTTGACAGATTGGTGGGGTTGAACGACGGGCAAAGTTCCTTAAATTGGCTGAAGGTAATATCGATACCTTGCCATTCGCTGTTGGCTGCCGGGCCTACTGAGGGATAAACCGTACCGTTGTCGTTGTATCCGGCACCGATAGCAACCTTTGCACCGTCCATAACGATAAGAGCTACCGAGGAGGGTGCGCTTCCGGTCGGGGTCATATAAGCCAGGTGGAAGTGAGTGTCGTCGGTGAAGTTCGAGAGGTCAACGGGATTTTCATCGGCGATATTGAAGCCTGCGCCTGACCAACCGCCCTCGCCGTTAACGAGTACGGATGTATATCCGCCTTCTTCCATGTCAACTCGGGGATAGCTGGTGTCGGCAGCTACAAATCCGTTCCAGTAGTAGAGGTTACGGCCGTTGCTGGGGTCCGGACCGATATATGTACAGGTTGCACCGGCTTGTGTAAGGTCGGCAACAGCTCCGTCGGAGAGTACGATATGGTTTACAGTGGTAACGCCGTTAGCGATTACGATGGAGGTAGAAGGATTGCAAGTATAGTCGGGCACTTCGCTTTGCTCAACATCGGTAGTGTTGTAGAAGTATACAGCATCGAAGGCGATGGTTGTGCCGGCAACGCCGCCTGCCAACCATGAGAGGATATTGCCTGACCAGTTAACGAGGTTTGCAGGGCTGAAGCCGGGGAAGATCTGCTTAAGCTGGCCGAGGGTAATGTCGATTGCCTGCCAATCATCGGTAGCTTTCGGCCCAACGCTGGGATATACAGTGCCGTTATCGTTATAAGGATCGCCGAGAGCAAACTTGCCGCTGTCGAGCAGAATCATGCCTACGGAAGCGGGAGCGTTGTTGTTGGGCGTCATGTAGGCCATGTGGAAGTGAGTGTCGTCGTTGAATGTGCTCAGGTTCACTGGATAATCTGAACTGATATTCAGACCGGCACCAGACCAGCCACCGTCGCCTGTAACGGATACGGAAATGTAGCTACCTTCGTCGAAGTCAACGCGAGGCATTGATACGTCGCCGGCTGCCAGGCCGTTCCAGTAGTAGAGGTTACGGCCTTCATTTTCGTTAGGGCCGATGTTGGTTACCGAGATGTCCGACTGGCGGAGCGTAGTGATTGCATTGTCAGACAGTACCAAGTAGTAGACCTGACGAGCTCCGGCGTTGATTACGGTTGAGAGCGAGGGATCGCACGTATAGTCGTCGGCAAAAACTGAAGCCGATGCTGCAAGCATGAGTGCGACGGGTAAAATTGTTTTCATTGTGGTAAAAGAGTTGAATAAAAAGGCGGGCGACCGGGGGTTGCGGCTCCTGGCCGCCCGCAGGATTTGATTAATAGTGTTGAAATTGTTACCTAAGATTATAGGGATTAGGGTTAGTTTTTAGAGTAGAATGATTTGTTGAATTTATTTAAGAACAATCTTCTTTACGTTGTTTTGATACTTGGCAACGTAGACTCCTGCAGGGAGATCGTCGATGCCGAGCGTAGTAGAGTTGGTTGATTTAACCAACTGTCCGGAGAGATTGTAGAGGGCAATACCATTAGCGGTAGCGTTGATTGTCTTGCCGGTAATGATTAGGTCGGAAGAGGCTACAATATCCGTGCCTGACATACGGACGTTGTAGAAGTAGAGCGCATCGAAGGCGAGGGTCTGGTTTGCCGTGTTGCCGCCTAACCATGAGAAGATGTTTCCGGTCCAGCTGTCGAGGTTTGAAAGGCTGAATGATGGAACAAGTTCTTTAATCTGGCCGATGGTAAGGTCGAGACCTTGCCATTCACCGGTAATAGCCGGAGCAACCGTTGGGTAGATGTTGCCGTTGTCGTTATAGGGCTGGCCGAGCGAGATACGTCCGTTATCCATAACTATAAGGCCGATTGACGACGGGCCGTTGCCGGTAGGCGATTTGTAGGCTACATGGAAATGAGTCTCGTCAGAAAAGCTGCTGAGGTCTTCGCCGTTAGCGATATTCAGTCCTGCGCCTGACCAACCATCAGCTCCGGTTACGGCTACAGAGAAGTAGTTGCTGGTGCCGTTGTCAACGCAAGCCGAACTGTTGTCGGCAGCGCTGAAGCCGGCCCAGTAGTAGAGGATGCGACCGGCGTTGTCGTCGACGCCGATATATTTCATCGTAGCTCCGGCGTTGGAGAGGGTAGTAATAGCTACGTCTGACAGGAGCATATAGTAAACCGAATTGGCTCCTTTGTTGACTACTGCCGTTACAGAGGGGTTGCAAGCGTAGCCCTCGTAGTCGGTGTTGTCGTCTCCGCTGTTGTCGCCGGTGCCGGGATTCTCGGTATCGCTACCGTTTTCAACGTCACCGGCGTCGCTAAAATCCTGCGCGTCGGAGCTAAGACCTTTCTGGTAAACTTTTACGTAGTTGACATACATAGATGCCTGGTTGCCGTTGGCATCGTTCAACGCCGTAATGCCGTTAGCATCGTAGATGCCGGGGAATCCTCCGCCTACGGCGAGGTTGAAGAGGATGAAGTTATTCTTGTGGAAATAGTTTCCGGGCCAATCTGCATTGTCGGGCTGATTATCGGGGATATCCATCTTATAGTAGGGCTCAACGTTGGGGTATTTGTCGAGGTCGACATACATAGCGATGGATTCTTCGTCCCAAATCAGAGTAAACAGGTGGAATTCGCCATCCTGTAAGCTATAGGGGTAGGTTGTAGCTTGAGCGTAGGAGCATTGGGGCCATGCTTGTCCCCAATGGCAAGCACCGTTAAAATAGCGGTCTTGAGTGCCACCGAAGCCGTCGGAGTGGCCCATTTCAACGATGTCGGTTTCGCCGCATTTAGGCCAGCCAACCTGGTTGTAATCGTTGCCCATCATCCAGAATGCGGGCCAGAGGCCGTTGGCTGTAGATGGGAACTTGATAGAGGCTTCTACCTTGCCATGTTTGAAGGCGATTTTGCCTTGCGAGTTGATGCGTCCGCTGGTGAATGAGCGTCCGCCATAGTTCTCGCGACGAGCGGTCAGGACCAGGCAGTGGTTGCCTTTGCCGTCATCTTGGAGAGAAACATTTTCAGCGCGATCCGTATAGTATTGGAGCTCGTTGTTGCCGCCGCCGCTGTTGTTAACTTCAACGTTCCATCGTTGGAGGTTGAGTTCGTCGGCGTCAAAAAGATCTTGCCATACCAGGGTATAGCCGTTGGTCTCACCGGAACCGGTCTGCGGTTCTGCTGAGAATGCGGGTAAGCTGCTGATTGATAGCAGTATTGCTGCGGGCAATAACTGTTTCATGATGGTTCAAAAAGGGAATAAAAAATAAAGCGAGCGGCTTCGAGACAGGCAGGATGCCGCTCGCTCTGATTTTGCATTATGAATGCGTTGTTGGTTTTAACAGATCAATGTTCTGTTACTTGAATTTAGGTTGGTTGTAGGTTAAAGAAAGTTGGGAGCGCTGATTAGCGAACAACTACTTTCTGAACCTTGTTGCCTGACTTAGCAACGTATACGCCGTCCTGGAGTGATTCCAGACCGAGAACAGAACCGTTAGTGCTCTTTACGAGCTGGCCACCGAGGTTGTAGAGTTCAACGCCGTTGCCACCCTGAACGTTAAGAGTCTTGTTGGTTACAACGAAGTTAGCTTCGTCAGCGTTAGCAACTACTGATTCTACGCCGGCTTCAGATGTGCTGTAGAAATAGATAGCATCGAATGCGAAAGTTGTACCGGCAACGCCACCAGCGAGCCAAGAGAAGATGTTACCGCTCCAAGAGTTGAGGTTGGTAGGCATGGAGAAGGAGGGGAAGAGCTTCTTGATCTGGCCGAGAGTGATGTCGAGACCTTGCCAGTCATCGGTGGGAGCGGGAACAACTGCGGGGTAGATAACGCCGTTATCGTCGAAAGAGTTACCGATAGCGATCTTAGCGCCGTCGAGGATGATCAGACCGATTGAAGAGGGAGCTGTGCCTGAAGTCATGTAAGCCATGTGGAAGTGGGAGTCTTCGGTGATTGCGCTGAGGTTCATGGGACCATCGTCAGGGATGTTCACGCCTGCACCTGACCAACCACCGTCGCCGGTTACGGTCATAGCGATGTAGCCGCCTTCTTCCATGTCAACACGGGGATAGCTATCGTCGCCTGCTGCGAAGCCATTCCAGTAGTAGAGGTTACGGCCTTCATTTTCATCGGGACCTACGTAGGTGCAGGTTGCACCACCGTTCTGGAGTTCAGCAACACCGCCGTCTGACAGGGTGATGTAATGAACGGTCTTTGCACCTGCGTTCACAACTTCAGAAGTTGAGGGGTTGCACGAATACTGAGCGTTAGCTGCGAGAGCTGCTGCTGCACCGAGTGCTACGAGAGTAAATTTTTTCATGATTGAAAAAGTGTTTAAGTAATGGTTGATAAAAAGTTGAATTATTTTAGGGTCGAGAGTGATAAGTTTTGAGAGAAAAAGGGAGAGGGGAGAAGGAGTTCTTATAGAGAATTTAGGATTAGTATCCGGGGTTTTGTTCCATCGGGTTCAGGGCGATTTCTTCGGAAGGAATGGGGAAGAGTTCGTTCTTGCCGGCAACGAAGGATGCCATTTCAGCGCGAGCTTCTTCGGATTCGTTCTTACCGTAAGAGCCGTTGTCCTTATCCATAACCTGAGCAGCGATGCCCCAACGAACCAGGTCGAACCAGCGATGGCCTTCCATGGCGAGCTCTACGCGACGTTCGTGGCGGATAGCCTGACGGAGCGATTCAACTGAGTCGCTGTAGCCGCGATAGTTGGGGAACTGGGGCAGGGCGTTGGCTTCGGTAGCGTTGGCGCGAGCACGAGCGCGAACCTGTTCGAGAGCCCATTTAGCACCGTTGATGTCCTTGCCGCTTTCCAGAGCCGCTTCAGCATAGAGCAGCAGTACGTCAGACGTACGAATCAGGCGGTAGTTGAGCGGGCTGCGGCTAGCGTGGTCGAGCGCGGGGAATGTGCCGCCTTCGCTGTAGGAGGTCTTGTTGTTGTAGTAGGGGCTACCCAGATATGTAACTTCGATTTCTTCGAGGGCTGCATCGTCGGGGGTGCCGATAGCAACATCGCGACGTGCATCGCCTTCTTCGAATTCATCGTAGAGGTTCTGAGTAGGGTGGTTCCAACCCCAACCGCTGTTGCTGCCCATGGAGCTCATACGCGGACGGGTAAGAATCGTGGTGAACGTACCGCGAGTAAAGCCGAAACCTTCGCCGTAGTCAGATGTGGGCTCGGCAATATACTGGATTTCAAATACGCTCTCCGGACCGTTTTCGCCGGCGAGAGTAAAGTTGTCAGCGTAGTTGCTACACAGGGAGTATTCGCCACCGTTGTATTGCTCATCAACGAATTTCTTGCCCCAAGTGTAGGCGTTGTCGTAGTCTTGCATGTAGAGGTAAACCTTGCAGAGCATTGCGGTAGCAGCGCCCTTGGTAGCGCGGCCGAGGTCGTCAGCGGAGTATTTGCTCTTGTTCCAAAGGAGGCTTTCAGCCATCTTCAGGTCGGAGATGATTGATTCGTAAACTTCGTCAACGGTAGCGCGAGGCTGAAGCCAGCGGTCAGATGAGTCGATTACGTCGTTAATCAAGGGGATACCGCCGAATACGCGAACCATCTGGAAATAGTAGAACGCGCGCAGGAAGTAAGCTTCGCCCAACATGCAGTCGCGACGGTCGGACGTTACGGTAGCGTCGCCTTCGAAATCGGCGAGCTTCTGGATTGCGAGGTTACAACGGATGATGCCGTCATACTTAGCGCGGTAGTAGTCGCGGATAATCGTGTTGTTGGCGTTGGTCTTGAAGTTGTCGATGTCGTAGGCATCTGCACCGTCGGCTACGTTCTGGCCGCCCTTCAAGGCGTCGTCAGAGGCGATGTCGCCGATGAACCATTCAGAGAAGTAGGAGCTATTGTATTCCCACGCCAGGGGAGAGTAGCAACCGTTGATGGTCTGTTCGTAAGCTGTGCCTGAGGTAAAGAAGTCATCAAGCTTTGTAGAGCCGGGACTATCTTCGCCAAGCCAGTCGTTACAGCCGGTGCAAAGCAGTCCTAAAGAAAGGATACCGGCGCTGAATATGCTGCTTTTAATATTAAGTTTCATGGGATGTTTAATCAGTTGACTTTGGTTTAAAATTCAGTTGATTTTCGGGTTGAATTTTAATATGTCAGGTTCACGCCGAAGATGAATGTACGGCTCTGGGGGTAGTTACCGTAGTCAACACCGCCGTTAACTTCGGGGTCGTAGCCGGAGTATTTGGTGAGGGTGAAGAGGTTGGAAATCTGAGCGTAGAAACGGCATGATTTGATACCCTTTTGACCGAGAACTGACTTGGGCAGGGTGTAACCGATCTGGAGGTTCTTCAGACGGAAGTAGTTGCCACTTTCAAGGAAACGGTTGGAGACGTAGTAGTTAACGGAGTTCTTGGGGTTAGGAATTGAACCGTCGGGATTGTCGGTGGTCCAAGCATCGGCCATAACGGGCGAGAGGATAGAGGTTGAACCGTTGCTTTCCAGGCGGTGACGCAGCTGGTTGTAGATCTTTGAACCGCCTACGCCCTGGAAGAACAGCTGGATGTCGAAGTCCTTCAGCCAGAAGCCGAGGTTCAAACCGTAGGTTACCTTAGGAATTGAAGAACCGAGATATACGCGGTCGTTGTCGTCGATCTTGCCGTCGCCGTTTACGTCGGTGTACTTAGCATCGCCGGCGTGGAAGGGGGTGTCTTCTGCGGTGTAGCCTTTGAGGTAGTCGAGAACTTCCTCGTCAGTGCGGTAGATACCTTCATACTGGTAGCCCCAGAAGTAGTTCAGAGGATTGCCTTCGTTTACAACCAATACGTTGCTGTAGTTGCTGTAGATGGGTGAACCACCGTTCAGGCTAACGAGCTTGTTGTTGATGAAGGAGATGTTACCACCAACTGAGTAGTGGAACCATTTGTTAACGGTGTTGCGGTGCTCAAGGCTGATTTCAATACCCTTGTTGCGAACCTTACCAACGTTAGCGGTGCCGGCGTAGCGGTTACCAACGTGGGCGGGGGCGTTTACGCTCATGAGCATATCGTTAGTGTCGCGGATGAAGCCATCGAGTGAACCGCTCAACTTGCCGTTCCAGAACGAGAAGTCGATACCGGCGCTGTATTGCTCGGTGTTTTCCCAGTGGCCACCGTTGTTAACCCAGGTCAGAACGGCTGCACCGTTTACGAGGGTCTGGTTAGCACCGAAGGCGTAGCCAACGAATGTCGGGCCGTTGTTGAACATATTCTGAACGAAGGCATCGTTGCCGATGTTGTCGTTACCAACCTTACCCCAACCGAGGCGAACCTTCAGGTCATCGAGGTTAGCGAAGTCTTTGAGGAATTCTTCGCGGCTGGCGCGCCATGCCAAAGCGAATGAGGGGAAGTAGCCCCAACGCTTTTCGGAGAACTTGCTTGAACCGTCAGCACGGAAGTTAACGGTCAGCAGGTAGCGGCTGTCATAAGAATAGTTGATACGACCGAGCCATGACTGACGGCGGTTACGAGAAACGCCATCGCTGGGGGTGCCGTAGTCGTCGGTTACCTGAGAGAGGTACCAGTTACGTTCTACCGGGTTGATGATGCTTGAACCGGAGTTGCCGATTGAATAGTAGTTGTATTCTTCAACGGTGAAACCGGCCATAGCGGTCAGGTTGTGCTTACCGAATGTATTATCATAGGTAAGGATATTGTCAACGTTCCAGTAGTAGGTACGTGCCATAGATGAGCTCAAGAAGTTCTTGTCGCGCTTATCGTAAGCAGATACTTCGTAAGAGTCCATGAAGCTCTTGTCGGTAGTAATTTTATAGTCGAAGCTATAGTTTGTACGCCAGTTGAAGTGCTTAACGGGGGTAAGTTCGATGAACGCATTACCAACGAAGCGCTCGTTGCGGGTCTTGGGGTGAGAATATTCAACCATCGACAGAGGGTTGGTAACATTCTTGAAGTTAGAACCGGCAGAAATTTTGCCGCTCATGTCAACGCCTTTACGGTTAACGGTGCCTTCGGGATAACGGGTGGGGTCCCAGGGAGCCATTGCCAGGGCAGCTGAAATAATGTTGGCACCGGCAGATTCGCTGTTGTCGCCGCTTTCGTAGGCGTTCTGAGCAACCGAAGCCATGAATGAGATGTTTTCGCCAATCTTCATCCAGGGGAATGCCTGGAATGCAGTGTTCATACGAGCGGTCAGACGGCTGTAGTCAGAACCGATGATGATACCATCTTGCTGGAACCAGCTGGCTGACATTGCGTAAGACAAACGGTCGCTACCGCCGTCAACAGCCAAGTGGTAGTTCTGAATCATACCGTTGCGGAACACTTCGTCTTGCCAGTCGGTATCAACCGATGAGTAGTCGAAACCGGTGGGGTTGGTGTCTGCATCGTATACGGTAGGATAGTAATCGGAGTTGCGTACACCTTGATAGAGCGACAGC
Organism: uncultured Alistipes sp.; assembly: GCA_964514745.1. Lineage (GTDB taxonomy): Bacteria > Bacteroidota > Bacteroidia > Bacteroidales > Muribaculaceae > UBA7173. Next base: position 17,668 of record CAZEST010000003.1, on the reverse strand, counting down.
CATTTGTTGAAGCCCTGTTCGTTGTAAACTTTCTTAGAGGCAGCGTTGCCGTTGATAGCTACGTATGTATCAGCAAATTGCTTTGCGTTCATTACATCGAGCTTCTTCCAGCGCTGCTGCAGACCAACGTAACCATCGAAAGATACACGGGTAGGCTTGTTCAGACCGCCGGCCTTGGTCGTAACGATGATCACACCGTTAGCACCACGTGAACCATAGATTGCGGTTGCTGATGCATCCTTCAGTACTTCGATATGTTCGATATCGTTGGTTGAAAGGAAGTTGATGTCGTCGGAAATAACGCCGTCTACTACATATATAGGAGAGGAACCGTTGACCGTACCGACACCGCGGATGCGAACTTCTGCGTCAGCACCGGGACGTCCGGTCAGGGAGTTTACCGTTACACCGGCAACCTGGCCCTGCAGCGCGTTTGACAGCGAAGCAGCGGGGGTTTGGGTTAACTTATCGGAGTTCACGCTGGAAACCGAGCCGGTAAGGTCGCTCTTCTTAACTGAGCCGTAACCGATAACGACTAGTTCTTCGAGCATATTGGACTGAGTGGAGAGAACTACATCAATTTTCGTTGCATCGCCTACGGTGCGCTCTGCAGCTTCGTAGCCAACATAACTAAATTGTAGCACTGCGCCTTTCTTACAACTAATGTTATAGACGCCATCAATGTCGGTAGCAGTACCACCGGTAGATGAACCTTTCACTCTGACAGTAGCACCAATCAGAGGCTCGCCATCTTCGGATGAAGTAACTGTACCTGTTACTGTGATATTCTGAGCGGTTGCTCCGATACCCAGTAAGACTAACAGGAATGTGAGTAGGAACTTATTCATACGATTATGAATGTAGGTATTAGGGTTACGTTGTTTTTTTGTCTTTTTTCAGGTTATTTTTGTTAGGTTAGTAGTGCTGTTATGAATTTTCAGCGGTGCAAAATTATATAATAAGTAGTATAAATGCAAGCCTTTTGCCCTATATTAACTCTACATTCGGTTTTTAACACCTCTACATTAACTATACATTGATAATTTATACTATTGAATATCAGATAGATAAAAAATATATGTTTAAAAACATATCTTGACATATGCATCTACAAGATAAAAAATTGCAACTTTGTAAAATGAAATGCGAAAATTCCATGCTAAAAACGTGGAATATAATTTTTTTTAACCATCCCGAGAATGACTATAAATATTTCGTCATCAATCAAAGTTGTTAACATGTCTGCTATACTAATAATGATATTCGATAAATTGACCAAGATGTTGGAGAATACGGTTAGGTTGTCTGCTTTTCGGTGGATAGCATTTCTGTTGATGTTGGTGGTTGCCGACAGCATGACGGGGTCGGGATTTCTTGCCGTTAGGAATTTTAGCAGAGAAATGTACTCCGGAGGTCCACAAAACTGGTCGATCGTTCAGGATTCTATCGGCAGGGTTTATGTAGGGAATCGCGATGGTATGCTGCGCTTTGACGGTCAGCGTTGGCAGATTTTCTATTTGAAGAATTATACAACGGTGCGCTCGATTATGTACGATAAGCGGACGCAGCGTGTTTATGCATCTGGCTATGAGGAGTTCGGCTATTTCAGTCCGGATTCTATTTCGGGGAACCTGGTCTATACTTCGCTGATTGATAAGTTTGTAGATAAGCGGCCAACTTTTTCCGAGGTTTGGAATATCTTCCAGCATGATGGTAAGGTCTATTTCCAGAGCGACTATCATGTATTTTGTTTGGAAGATGGGGTAGTCCATGTAGCGTCGGCTCCGGGCCGTATATCGAAATCGGCGATTGTAGGAAGTATGGTAGTTGTTGCGCTCGATGATGGTACGATGCTGCGTCTGGAGTCGGGCGTGTTTCGCAAGTTGCCCGGCACGGACTCGATGCGAGGCAAGAAAATCATGGCATTGTTGCCGATGGAGATTATGGGCCGTATATTGGTAGCGACGTCGGTCGACGGATTGTTTGTCTACGATGGTATAACGATAGCGCCGTTTGACTCCGAAATTAATTCTTTTCTGAAGAATAGCCAGGTATTCTGCGCAGCGCATCATGGCGACGACTATGTATTCGGTACGGTAAACCGTGGTGCTGTTATCAAGAATGTGGCTAATGGATCGGTTATCTATATTAATAGAGAGAATGGGTTGCAGAACAATACCGTTTTAGGGGCGGCGTTCGACAAAGCAGGTAATTTATGGCTATGCTTGGATAATGGACTCGACTATGCTATTTATAATTCGCCGATATCAAACCTGATTGGGTCGTTTAACCCTATCGGCGCCGGATATGCATCGCGCAGGCGCGGCGATAGAATTTATTTTGGCACTAACCAGGGACTGTATTCGGCCTCGTACCCCATACAGCCCTCTCCGTCGCCCATCTCATTAAAAATGGAATTAAAAGGGCAAATTTGGTCAATTACCGATTCCGGCAATACGATGTTTGTTGCAGGCGATACCGGTGGCTATCGCGAAGAGGGGGGCAACTTTGTAAAGATTTCAGGGTTGGGAGGTACGTATAAAATTACTCCGTTGCAGCATAACCCCAATATTGCGTTAGCTTCTACCTACGATAAATTCCATCTGCTCAGTAAGGAGACGGGCCATTGGCAAGATTTAGGGCCGGTTGAAGGTTATAGCGATATCGGTGGTCCGTTCGTTGAGGATCAAGATGGATATATATGGTTGGCGCATTGGCGTAAAGGTGTTTATCGCCTCCACCTGGATATCTCCAGGAGGGCCTTTGACGAAGCGGCACTATTGGATACGGCAGCCGGATTTCCCCATAACTACAACAATAATGTAACGCTCTATAAGGATAGGGTAGTGTTTTCTACAGATGACGGATTCTTTCGTTACGACAAGCGGATGGGCCGGATTGTGCCTGATGCCGAGTTGAATGGCATCTTCCCGAAGCATCCCTTCGGCGCTTTGGTCTCCCTGCCTAACGATATTCTGATGTTCTGCGAGGAGTCGGGTTTAAACCTGGCTCGAAAAGGCCCCGATGGAAAACTTATGCTGGATAATAATACGTATAAAACGCTGGGTGATAAGATTATCCCCGGTTTTATTAATATCGACTACGTTAGTGACCGGGAGCTGATAGTGTCAAATCAAGACGGCTTTTGGAGCATAGATACCGAGGCGCGTCCGGAAAAACGTTGGGTGCCCAAGCCTTTTGTTAGTGCGGTTTATACTAATCATGACTCTATCGTCTATCAGGCTCCGCTATTCGATCAGGGGATTCCGCAATTAGAGATTCCGTATAACCTAAATGCACTGAAGTTTGAATTTGCCTGCCCCGACTTTTCGATGGCAAATGCCGTAGAATATAGTTCCTATTTGGAGGGATATGATACCGGCTGGTCGCCATATTCGAAGGAGGCTACGCGCGAATATACTAGATTATCGGAGGGAACATATACGTTGCATCTGCGTACACGCAATTTGCATACCGGCAACGAGGATGAAACGATGTTCACACTGAAGATACTGCCACCATGGTATCGCACAACGTTCGCAAAGATTCTGTACGCAATCTTGATGATAGTGTTTGTTATCGGATGCTACTGGTTAATGCAACGTTGGCTGCGCGAGACACAGCGCAAGATGGACGATCGCAAAGCCAAGGAACTAGAGGATGTGCGCCAGCACGCCCAGCAGGAGGCCTTGGTGAAGGATTATGAAATTGCGACGTTGAAATCCGAACAGCTGGAATATGATATTCGCCATAAAAGTCAGGAGTTGAGCACAACAACCATGAACCTTGTGCGCAAGAATGAAATGCTCCATGAAATTGCGATGAAGATTGCCAAGCTGCAGAAAATGCCCGGCTCGGAGACCGTTTCATCGGCGTGGATTCGTCAGCTATCGAAGATTCAAGCCTCGATTGAGGAGTCAATGGAGAAGGATGATGAATGGAAAATCATCAATAAGAATTTCGATATCGTGTATGAAAACTTTACCAAGCTATTGATGGAACTGCATCCCGGATTGAGTGCGGCCGACAAGCGAATGTGCTGTTATATCAAGATGGGATTGTCGAGCAAGGAGATTGCTCCGTTGCTTAATATTTCCTACAAGTCGGTTGAGATGGCGCGCTATCGTTTGCGTAAAAAGATGAATATCGAAGGGAATATCTCCCTTACCGATTATTTGGCGAGCATTTAGTTGGTTCGGAGAGTGATTTTTCGGTAAATTATGAGGTAAACCGGAGATATTTTTGTAACTTTGTTTGCCCGGTTTAATATCGTTGAATTAACGAGATTAAAATATAGTGCAAATTCGTATTTTATTCTTAGCGTGAACTGAAATTCATATGGGATTTATCGATACTCTAAAAAAAGCCTTCGGACTCGACTCGGAAAATGACGGCGAGCTGGAAGTTGAAGGCATTGATGCTACGGTGACGCCTCTGCGCCAGCGTAATCAACAACTGTCTGAAAGCAATGCATCGCAGATGGATGTCGTTGAACCGGACACTGCTCACAGTAATGCAGAGGTATCGACGGCTGTGATTGGAAAGAATGATGACGCGGTTTCGCAGCCGGACCCTTCGGTTATCTTCACGCAGGTAATTGAAGTGTTTAACCGTGCACTGCCCGATTTCCTCGGCCAAAGTGTTGACCCCGAAAGAGAGCGTCAGGCCCTGTTTAAGGCTCTCGACAATTCTATGAGGGATTATTTTGAAAATCTCGAAAAGAACGTAGAACGCCGCTTGCAGGTTAAATATGAGGTTGACCGTCAGCGATTGCATGAGCAGATTGAAGAGTTGCAAGTCAAGGCACGTAAAGAGGAGGAGGGAACATCGAATGCTAAGAATCTCCAACTAAGTGCAGAGCGCCAGAAACGTGCACTGTCCGAGCGAGTACATGACTTGGAGAAGCAGCTGGCAACCTTGAGCGCTGAAAATGAACAGTATATTCTCGAGAATAAATCAATGGCCAATAAGCTCCGTCTGGCGTCAATGACAGATCGCGATGTCGATGAATTGCGCAAGGCAACGGCCGAGCAAGCTGATGCCGTACGCCAGAAGGAGAAGGAAATTGAAAAACTGATTGCGGATGCCAATGCAAAAGCGGCTGAAGTTGAGGCGCGTTTAGCTCAAGCAGATTCTAAGGTTGCTGAAGCTGAAGCAAAAGCTGCGGAGGCGGCCACCAAGATTGCCGAAGCTGAAGCAAAGGCCAGCGACGCCGAGAATCGCGTTGCGGCTGCCGAAAAACGTGCTGACGATGCCAGGCAGCAAGTTGCTGCCGCAGAGTCGCTGCTCCACGATGCTGCTCAAGAATCGGCCGATCGGCAAAATGCTGCCAAAGAGGAAGCTTCGCAACAGGCCTCGAAGGTTGCCGAACTGCAAGCGGAAATTAACCGTCTGCAATCAGCTTTGGAGCACGCTAAAGCGCAGGACGACCTTGGCCGAGCAATGGTTAATGACCTGAATACCCGTGCGGCCGAAGCCCGAAAACTTGCCGATGAACAGTCGCAGCAGGCGGAGTCGTTCAAGAGCGAGTTGCAGCAAACTCGCGAGCAGCTGGCAGCGTCAAATGCCAAGCTTGCAAAGGCACAAGACGATTTGAAAGTAGTCCGCGAAGTGCAGGCTCAGGTATTCCAGTTGGAGGAAAAACAGAAAAATAGCGATGCAACCTTGCGCCGTCAGAAGGATGAACTGATGGAGAAGGATGAGCTAATCCGCGCCAAGGATGCCGACCTAATGACAAAGAATACCACACTCCGAGTAAAGGATGAAACCATCCGCCGCCTCGAAGACCAGACCGATTCTTTGCGAAAGACTATCGAAAACGTACAATATGAGAAATCTCAGTCGGAAAGTGCTTTGCTGTCGGAAATCGAACGACTGAAATCTATAAAGGGTATTCCGGGAGGCGCTAAGCCGGCCTCTTATCCTGAATCAACTCAGGTTGTCTCAGATAACGGAGTAGCGGTTGGCGGTGACTCGGTAGTTGCCGAACAGCCGATTACTACAGCCACAAAGCCGGAAGGCGTTGAGCCTGTTGCCGAACCTGCCGACATCAATCAACAACAAGGCGTTGAATTGACGCTGGATCTGCCCGACTTGATGCTCGAACAGCCCGAGACATTGGCTCCGAAGCCTCGTCGCGGACGCCCCCACAAGCAGAAGGTTGAGGAGGATATTCCGGCCGAACCCAAAGCAAAAAAGAAAGACTCCGAGGATGATAATGCATTCTCGCTACTCGATAGCACGGATTGGGTTATAACCTCTACTCCGGCTGAACACACACCGAAACCTCGCCGTCAACGTAAACAAAAGGCCGAAACCGACGACGATGCGTTTGGCTACAAAGAACCTATTCGTCAGGAACCGCCCGACAATCCTGCTCAGATGTTGCTCTGGTAAATTTAATTAGAGTATGAAAAACAAGACGATTTTAACTTCGGCAGCAATTATGGCTGCGGCGATAACATTTGCTCCTACTGAAGGCATGGCGCAATCCAAGATTGACGTCAATGCAATCGCAAAATATGTTTATCCGGGAAATACCGCGGATTCACCCAAAAGTTTTACGTATCTGCCTGATGGCGAAAGCTATCTGTTGTTGGATAACGAAGGTAAGGCGATCAACCGCTACGAGACGGCTTCAGGCAAATTGCTCGAAACGGTCTTAGACGTTAGTCATACACGCGAAAACAGCATCTCTGCTATTGCCGATTTTCAGTTGAGCCCCGACGGGACGAAAATCTTGCTCTATACGGAGAAAACGCCGGTTTATCGACATTCGTTTAAAGCCGACTGGTATGTCTTCGAAATCAAGCGTAACATCTTGCGTCCGCTGTCGAAGGAATTCAAGCAACAGCAATCTCCGCTGTTCTCTCCCGATGGAAGAATGGTAGCCTTCGTTGTCAATAATAATATTTATATTAAAAAGATTGACTACGATTCGGAGGTAGCTGTAACCAAGGACGGCGCTATCGACAAGGTGATTAACGGCATACCCGACTGGGTCTACGAGGAGGAATTCTCAACCAGTTGCTCGATGGCCTGGGCGCCCGACAACTCAACGCTCTGCTATCTGCGCTACGATGAAGAGAAAGTGCCGAAGTTCAACTTCTCGCTTTATCAAGGCTATTGCAACGCTAATAATGATTATGCCTACTATCCCGGCACGTTCTCCTATAAATACCCTGTAGCCGGCGATGCCAATTCCGTAGTGACGCTTCATAGCTACGACGTTGAGACTCGTAAGATTAAGGATATCACGCTGGGCAATAGCGCCGTAGAATATATCCCTCGCATTGCGTTCGGTGGAGAGTCATCAGAGAGACTGATGGCCGTAACCCTCAATCGTGCGCAGAATCGTATGGAGATTTACTCCGTCAATCCGAAATCAACGGTTGCGAAATCAATCGTTGTTGAGCAGTCGTCGGCCTGGCTCAATTCAATGAGTTATGAGGATATTTATTGGGGCAGCCAGTCGTTCGTGATTGCGTCGGAACGTTCCGGTTGGAACCACCTCTATGAATATGCCTACAATGGCCAGCAACTACGCCAGATTAGTTCGGGTAACTTCGATGTGACCAACTATTATGGAGCTGATAGCCAGGGTAATGTCTATTTCCAGTCAACCGGTAGCCAATCCGGTCAGTATGGCGACCGTGGCGCTATTAATCGCGTTATTCGCAAGATTGACAAGACCGGTAAGAAGGAGCAGCTTGTAACTCCGGTTGAAGGATGGGCCTCGGCTACATTCTCTCCGGCTATGAACTATTACGTTATCAACTATAGCAATGCTCAGACCGCACCATCTTATAAGCTCTATAATGCTAAGGATAAGGAATTGCGTACGTTGGTTGACAATGGCGAATATTCTGCCAAATACAGCAATGTATCTCAGAAGGAATTCTTCACGATGACCTCCGACGGGTATACGCTTAATGGGTATATCCTGAAGCCGAAGAATTTCGATGGTGCGAAGAAGTATCCGGTAATCATGTGGCAATACAGCGGTCCGGGGTCGCAGGAGGTCCGCAACCGTTGGCAGATGGACTGGGACTATTATGCAGCTACGGAGTGTGGATTCGTGGTAGTCTGTGTAGATGGCCGTGGCACGGGTGGCCGTGGAGCCGCTTTCCGTAATGTCGTCTATAAACAGCTCGGCTATTACGAGACAATCGACCAGTTGGCTGCTGCCAAGTATGCTGCCTCGTTGCCTTATGTCGATAGTTCGCGTATCGGTATTGCCGGATGGAGCTTCGGAGGATATGAAACGTTGATGGCTATTAGCGATGTGGCGTCGCCATATAAAGCAGCTGTTGCAATCGCTCCCGTAACGTCCTGGAGATATTACGATACGGTTTATGCCGAACGCTTTATGCTTACTCCGGGCGAAAATGAGGATGGCTATAACCAGAGTGCACCGATTAATCGTGTGGACAATGTTAATTGCTCGTTGCTGATTATGCACGGCACCGCCGATGATAATGTGCATCTTTCGAACACGATTGAATTTGTAAGTCGTCTGCAGCAGGCCGACCGTGTATGCGATATGTTGCTCTTCCCGAATATGAACCATTCGATTAATGGGTGCAACGCTCGGTCGTTGGTTTATGGCAGGATGGTAGACTATTTCCGCAAAAACTTATAGCAAGATTCCCTCTTCAGCTACTCTGATTTGTTGCCAAAATGTCAACATTGCAAACGATTTTGCCTTCGGAAATGTTAGAATAATCGACTAACCTTTTTAAGTATGTTCCATTTCCATCAACGCAAAGAAGGATTGAGCGCAGCGATATTTGGCTTGTGGCGTAATTGGGCTATGGCCGTTGGTGTGCTGATTATTCTTGCGTTTCTGTCGATAAATATTCGGCAGGTATGGATGGCGCCGGTAAGTTTGATTTGCTTTTTTACTTTACTGATTATCAGGGGGCTGATTAATAAGCAGAGTATACCGGTCTGTACGCGATTATATAAGGAGGTTTCAATAATTACTCTGATAATTGCCGCGGTTATCGTTTTGCGTAATGTAACCGGTATTATTGGTGATGATTATGCCATGAAAGGCCAGCCGGTCAACACACGTGGGCCGTTGTTGGGTATTTTAATCAGTGCACCGGTTACGGCAATCGTTTCGTTTCTCTTCTTGTTGCAACGCAAGGAGCCGTTGGTCTGTCTGCTCTGTCGTCAGCGCTATGGCAACGTAATCCGTAACGGTTTCGTTGGTGTGCTTTATGAGCGCGAATGGCGTTATCAAACCCGCTTGCTCTGCCTGTTATCAGTGCTGATTTCCGTAGCTTCATGGGTATATTATTTAACCCGCTATATCAACGTAAATCTTAATCGTGCCGACTACTTTTTCTTCTTGTGGATGCCGATTGCGGTCTACGTTATGTCGTTGATTTTTCTCGGCTGGCGTTACTATTCTTTGTGGATATATTATTGCCAGCGTGATGAGGGGCATTTGGTAGCTAATCCCAGTTCAACTACGATTCGCTTCTTGCTATTTTGCGATGATAAGGTTTTGCTCAACTTGCGCGAAACTGATAAATTCTATAACAACGGTAACGGGATAGTGCGCTTCGACACCCCGGCGGCGTATACCCTCCCTTATCGCGAACGCTATACGACGCAACTGGCAACCGAGCTGTTCCAGAACCGCACGGGCATCGGCGCTGTTGATATCCGAGAAATATATGCCAGCCCCGACAACGTTACGTATCGTAATATCTTCCATTACATGGTATTCGTTGATTCGGAGGCAGACGTGGCCAAGGCAGGTATAGAGGGCGAATGGTTAACCTTAGGTGAGGTGCGTCAGCTGATAGCTAAGCATCTTACCGGATTGGAACTTAATGCCGAACTGTCGAGGATATATAGCGTTGCGATGGCGTGGAAGACTTATGACCGGGAAGGCCGTCGACTATATCCGTTTAAACATTATCGTCCTACATTCCGATTGAAGGATTTGCGCAACTGGGATGTTGACTATAGCGATTCAACATGGCTTTCGATATGGCGATTAAACGAGGATTGTCATTGCTTTAGAATACGCCGCTGGATGTTTCGTGTTGAGGAAATGCTCCGCGGAGCAACATAATTTTTATAGATAGCCTGTAGGCAGAATTCAACTCTAAAGATTCTTATTTAACCAAGATATGTTATCACAGAAACCACTTCTTGCGATTGTTGGCCCGACGGCATCGGGCAAGACCGGATTTGCTGTAGCCGTAGCCCGACAGGGAAATGGCGAAATCATCAGTGGTGATTCCCGTCAGGTTTATCGTGGAATGGATATCGGTACAGGTAAGGATCTGGCAGAATATGGCGATGTCCCTTATCACTTGATCGACGTAGCGCCGGCAGGTGAAAAATATAATCTGTATCAATATCTGCGCGAGGCGGATAAGGTGTATACCGACATTTCATTGCGAGGTAAATTGCCGGTTCTCTGTGGTGGCAGCGGACTTTACGTAGAGTCGTTCTTAAAGGGATTGGTCCTGCCGGAAGTGCCCGAAAACACTGATTTGCGGCGAAGCCTTGCCGGAAAGTCGTTGGCTGAGCTGACAGAGATTTTGGCCGGGATGAAGACCTTGCATAATACTACGGATGTTGACACCTGCCAACGTGCCATTCGCGCTATCGAAATAGAAACCTATTATCTGGCCCATCCGGATGAGGCGGTGCAGGCCCACGAAGGGAAGCCGCGTAAGGCAACGGTTATTGGCGTTGACGTTGACCGAGAGGTGCGCCGTCAGCGTATCAGTAAGCGTTTGGATGCTCGATTTGAGGAGGGTATGTTAGACGAAGTCAGGAAGTTGCTGGATAGCGGTGTGCCTGCCGAAAATCTGATTTATTATGGGCTGGAGTATAAGTATTTAACGGAGCATCTGCTCGGAAAGACAACGTTTACGCAGATGCGTAGCCTGTTGGAAATAGCCATTCATCAATTTGCAAAACGACAAATGACCTGGTTCCGCGGAGCCGAACGCCGAGGGCTGAAAATCCATTGGCTGTCGGGGATGCTTGATCGGGAGGAATTTGCTCGTCAAGCGCTGCAATTATATCATGAAGAACAGGATTAAAAAGATTTTAATGATAGCGGCCGTTGTGTTCGGCTGCGAGATAAATCTGCATGGTGCCGTCGGTAAATTACTGGCTGAAGATGTTCGGCTGGCGGTTGACTCAGTGTGGACAACTGCGATTGCCCCGGATGAAATCCTGACGAATTTTGATGTTGTCGGGAAGTTTGATGTCGGTGAACGGCAACTTGCCAAGCAACGTGAACCGGGCTGGTGGGTAGAACTGCTGGATGCCGATGGCGTTCGGTTAGCGAGGATTGAGGTTATCAGTCAGTCTACTGTTGCAAATTTTAATGATTCTCGTGATATAATAGTTAGCGCTGTGGGCGATGAGTCGGCACCGCGGTTGAGCTGTTTGGTCTCGTCGGAAAAGTCGGGTAGCGGTTCGCCTATAGCCGTAACGCTGGAGTGTGACGACGAGCGGAATATTACAATCTGGACCGGATGTAATGAAATTAAGCCGTTGGGCTTACTTCAGTTGTCCGGACGTGTCGGTTCGATCCGCGTATCCGGAAGTATTCCGATAGAGATTGTCTCAACGAATATGAAGACGCAGCCTGATAATTTTAAGTTGTTGAATACCGGCCTCTCAGAGGACGAGTTGCTCAACTATTTTGCTGCATCGGCTAATCCTCACGAGGGTATCTATCTTTACGTCGATGGCTCATATGAAATGAATAAGTATCGTAAAGGCGGAGAGTATAGGTTGGCGATTAAGTCAGACGGTAATGGCGGTTACGACATCCTTTATTTAGGTGGGGCTACTGAGAACACTGCTAACTGGAAGCCCGGAATGAAGAAGGGAAGGCTAATACCAACTAATTTCATAGAGAATTTTAACCTTCTTTGGTATGATGCTCAGATGAATGTTATTGCGGAAGAACAGTGGGCCGCGTTTACTCTGCCACTGCTGGAATTGCATTTCCCCTTGCAAGGTTCAACAATGCGTTTCTCTCGTCAGTAATTCATGCATGAGATTGGGGGATTCCCATGCATGATTACCGTTGAGTTCTCATTGGCTTAACGCCGGTTAAGTTTGAACCGGAGTTGTGGCTGATTACGGAGTTATTCCGTAAGGTCGCCAAACTTGTCGTTGGTAGCGTCATAGGATATGACGCCGTTGGCAAGGTTAATCGTGTAGACGTTAGCGTTGCGACTAATAGCGTAGACTTCCTCCAGGGCATTGCCGGATTGCAGGTATTCATAGAGCATCGTTGGTAGCTGATCGTAGAGAAGCTGTTGAGGCAGGGTGTTGCCGTGGCCGGTAACCTCAATCCAGTCGTATGACTTATCGAAGATAAATGAGGCTGAATTGAAGAGATTTACGGTTATGTCGCCGTTTGGGCTGGTTACATAACTGGCAACGGTCTCGCCCGGGTAATACTCACTGATAAATTCCTGGATTTTCTTGGGTAGCGGATTGATAACTTGGTCGTCATCGTCGTTGCACCCTGTCACTGATACAGCCAAAAGTAATGCTAGAATCAGCGTGATTTTCGTTTGAATTTTGGATATGAAATTAGCCATAAGATAAATTGTTTGTTGGTAACATAACAACCTCTTATGGCTAAATGTTCTGTTGGATTGGCTGTAAAATAGCTGAGCTAAAAGTACCAGGGATGGTTCTTCAAGGCGAGCTCTTGGGCTGCGGTATTGTCAATACGCCTTACGGCAATTAGTCCGGAGTTCTCGTAATCCGATGCCGATTTATCGAGGGAGCTGACGCGCACCCTTGCCGAGGAATGGATATAGCGCGGACCGCCCATCGAGATTGCTACGTGAGTAATCTTGCCGGTAGCGACATTGCCGAAGAATAGCAGGTCGCCGGGCTGGAATTGCGTATAGTCGGCCTTGCTGACTGCTGTGCCAACTTTTACTTGCTGGGAGGCATCGCGCGGAAGCATTATGCCTTGGCGATAGGCGCAAATCTGCGTTAATCCGGAGCAGTCCATCCCTTTCAAGGATGTGCCACCCCAAACGTAGGGGGCCCCCATGAAGCGAGCTGCATATTGCGGCATTTCTGCCGGATTCCATGTCTGGTTGGCCCATTGTTCAATGGGCTGAATCAGCGTGCTGTCAATGTAGCCGTTGCGCCCGTCGGGAAGGCTGACGGAAACCATGCCGTTGACAACATCTTCGTTGTTCATCAGCAGGATTACACCGTTGACCAGGTCACTGATGCGGTCGGCTTCTTGGATGGGCTCGGCGAGAGCGTAGACCATCCGGTCGGTGGTGACAACGCCGCGGGTGGCCTTGCGCCAACGCTGCATCTCGCTGTCGGTCAGGCCTTGGAGCGTATTATCGCGGACATATCCGGTATATCCCTCCGGTGTCTCGACTTTCCACCAGCTGTCTTGCTTCTGCAGCACCTTTAGCGGGGTGCCCATAACAACTTGCGATACCTGCTCGGCACTATGGCGTGGCTGGCTGCGCAGGATGGCAACCGATACTTTCGGTTGTGCCCATACCTGAGCCGCAACTTGCAGCCATGGTAGCAATGCCGCCACGGTTATCAGCATATATTTCAGCCATCGTTTCATCATTGAGAAGGGGGCAGCTAATTGCTTATTTGCAGATTGATGCAATTACGCCCTTGATATCGCTAGCCAGTGCGTCGGCTTCCTCCATCGTATGAGCTTCAGCGTAGATGCGGATAATGGGCTCTGTATTTGACTTTCGCAGGTGGACCCACGATTCAGGGAAGTCAATCTTGACGCCGTCGATATCGGTGATTTTTTCGCTTTTATAGCGTTCTTTCATTGCTTCGAGAATAGCGTCAACATTGATTTCGGGGGTGAGCTGCACTTTGTTCTTGGCGATAGCGTAGGCAGGGTAGCCGGCTTTCAGCTCGGTAACCTTCTTGCCGCTCTTTGCCAACAGAGTGAGGAACAGAGCAACGCCTACCAGGGCATCGCGACCATAGTGGGCTGCAGGGTAGATAACTCCACCGTTGCCCTCGCCTCCGATAACAGCGCCTGTCTCCTTCATTTTGGTAACAACGTTTACCTCGCCAACGGCAGCCGGATTGTAGGTGCAACCGGCAGCCTCGGTAACATCGCGCAGGGCGCGCGAAGAGCTGAGGTTAGAGACGGTTGAGCCGGGAGTGTGGCGCAGTACGTAGTCGGCTACGGCTACCAGAGTATATTCTTCTACGAACATTTCTCCGTTCTCCATTACGATGGCCAGACGGTCAACGTCGGGGTCTACAACAAATCCAACGTCGCAGCGACCCTGCTTCATCAGGTCGGCAATCTGGGTAAGGTTTTCGGGGATCGGTTCGGGCGTGTGGGCGAATTTGCCGTTAGGTTCGCAGTTAAGTTCTACGATGTTCTTAACGCCGAGCGCACGGAGCAACTGGGGAATGATAACGCCGCCAACCGAGTTTACAGCGTCAACGGCTACTGTAAAGTTAGCTTTTGCAATAGCATCGGTATCAACCAGGTCGAGGTCAAGAACCTGTTGGATATGGCGTGCATTCCAGGTTGTGTTGACCATTTCATGACCGAGGCTCATTACATCTACAAATTCAAATTCGTCAGCCTCAGCTATGCGGAGCACCTCCTTGCCTTCGGCATCGTTGAGGAATTCGCCCTTTTCGTTGAGAAGCTTCAGGGCATTCCATTGTGTAGGGTTGTGGGATGCGGTCAGAATAATGCCGCCACAAGCCTGTTCGCCAACAACGGCCACCTCTGTAGTAGGAGTGCTGGCCAAACCGATATTTACAACATCGAAGCCCATAGCGCAAAGGGTTGCAACAACGAGCGAGTCAACCATTTTGCCCGAGAGACGTGCGTCGCGACCTACCACGATGCGGTTGGTGGTGCGAGTAGTTGTTTTACGAATGAGAGTAGCGTATGCAGCGGTGAATTTTACTACATCAACAGGACTAAGCCCTTCGCCGGCCTTACCGCCGATTGTGCCGCGGATGCCGGAAATAGATTTAATTAGAGACATTGCTAATTAGGGTTATTCGCTGATAGATTTGAGATAACGGACATCATAGAGATAGGGTATAACCTGAGAAATCTCAGAAGTCAGTCCGTACTGCGATTTGATTATGAGATTTACGTGGGAGTTGTAGCCGAGGTAGTTCAGGGGCAACTGAATGCCTGAACCCCAGCTGGATGAAGATGAGAGGGTGTAGTTGTTGAAGCGGAATGATGCCGAACCAAGGCTTACGTCTTCAGCGTTGCCCGAACCGGTGCCGAGGCTGCCGGTCGATGCGTATTCGCTAAGATTATAGCGAGTGAAGCGGAAGAATACCTGGGCATCATCCTGTGGCTTTTCGCCGTCGCCCGGTTCGAGAACTTGCATAAAGACATTGCCATCTTCGTCCAAGCGATAGTAGGGGGCATTCTCGCCACATTCAAAAACGGAGTCTTCTGGAATATCGAGAATTACAACCTGGTCAGCAAGGAATGCGTTGACTGACTTAGTCTCATCGCTGAGAAGATCGGCATAGCTCGTGGAATCGCTACACGAACTGAAAGTTATGGCAGCGGCTGCTGTAAGAGAGATGGTCAGGAGATGACGTAGCTTCATTTATGGATAATTATTTTGGTAAATAATGGTCGAACAGAGGCATCGCTTCTTTTAGGCGGTCGACAGCCTCTTGCAGGGTGCCGAAAAATTCGCCTCCGGCAGCGTTTAAGTGGCCTCCTCCATTGAAGTATTCTTCGCAGAGTTTGTTAACCGGAAAGTTTCCTTTACTACGGCTTGAAACTTTTATGTAGTCAGACTCTTCGCGCAGAAAGACGGAGTAAACGATGTCGGGGCAGGTTAGCGGTCGGTTGACCAGATCCTCTGTGTCGCCTTTTTGGTAATGGTAGTTGTTAAGTTCGTCGCGAGTAAGCGTAATCAGGGCTGCGCTATGGTTGGGGAAATGCTCCAGCTTCTCGCAGAGAGCGTAACCGTTAAGGCGCAGACGGTTGACGGAATTGGTAAAATATACGCGCTTATAAATCCAATCTTTGTCGATACCTTTTTCAAGCAGACGGGCTACTACGCGATAAAGTTCGGGGTCGTTGGAGTTATAAGAGAAGTTGCCCGTATCGGTCATCATTCCGGTATATAGGGCCGTCGCTACGTCGAGGTCAACGAAGCGGAGCATTCCTATGGCAGAGAGAACTC
Organism: uncultured Alistipes sp.; assembly: GCA_964514745.1. Lineage (GTDB taxonomy): Bacteria > Bacteroidota > Bacteroidia > Bacteroidales > Muribaculaceae > UBA7173. The sequence goes on along the minus strand of CAZEST010000003.1, from coordinate 1,466 downwards.
TGTAGACCAACACTGATGTTGAGGAAATCTCCGGATGAGAAATTATTAAATCGGGGAAGCTGTCAGGCCCAAGGTGATGGTCAATCATTACCTTTTTTGCTTGAGAATTGAGCAATGCAGGCGCAACTAAGTCTACGCGCTTTGCATCGTTGTAGTCCAAGCAGAAGATAAGATCGGCATCGGCCAACAGCTTGTTGGCATACAAATCGTGGCGAGAAAAGACAACGATGTTGTCGGCTCCCGGAAGGAATGTTAGATATTTGGGCGGAGTGTCGGGGGTAATGACCTTGACATCCTTACCGGCATTTTTCAGCGCTTTGCAAAGTCCGAGCGAGGATCCCATCGCATCTCCATCAGGGGAGATATGGCAGGTGATCACGATCCTTCGGGCGTAATTTAGAAGCGTGCGGAGACGGTCGGTTGTTTCTCGGTCTAAAATATTCTCCATCATAATCTGCAAAGATACGGATAATCGCCGACATCATTGCAACCTTCCTTCATAATTTTCATTTATTTAGATGAATAACCTGCAGGCTTAGCTGAATCCTCTCTCCATCTCGCCGAATCCCGTCGTCTACCAACACATTATCATTAAGATATTGCGTCAGGCGTGATTTCGTCCTGCGGACGAGCTCTCACCTGACGCAATTACGCCTGACACATCCTTATTAGGATGCTAGAATCTTACGGCAACCTTGTAAGTCTGATTGTTGATGATTACGATGTAGAGGCCGGGATTGTTGATGGCAATTCGGCTGTCAAGGCCTTGATAAACCTTCTGTCCGGAGATGTTGTAGACCGAAATCTCTCCGTCAAATCCGTTTACGATGATGCTTCTGTCTTCGCTGGTAACGAAGGCGTTATCGCCGGAGACTTTGTCGATGCCGGCAACCGTAGTTTGCTGTGTGAATTCTTTCCATACATCGGTAGTAGTTATTGCGTCAGTCATGTCGGAATGATACAGCAACTGTGTTTGGGTGTAATGCGAGTCGTCAAATGTTGTTGAGGAGGCAACCGGCAGGGTTGCTGCATCGATAAAAATAGTTGTTAGTGACGAACAACCGGTAAACACTTGTTCGCCTAACGTAACCGCTCCGCTCTCAGTTGCGCGGCGCTTAACCTGGTTGGCATCGTTGTTCGATTCATCGCTACTTTCAGCGGTAACTTCCTTGAATGTAACGGTGGTGAGGTTGCTGCAACTTGCGAAGGCAGAGTCGTTGATAGTTTCGCCTTCCGGACCCATGTTAATCGTTAGGGTCTGCAATATGCTACATCTCTTGAAAGTCTCAGCTGCAATGGATGCTACCCGGTAGTCTAAATCATTGTAGGTTACCTTTACGGGTATTTCTACGTTGGTAAGGTCGTAGCACGTGGAGGCTCTTATTACTTCGCAGGTGCCATCGGTTGACGAGTGATACCATAAGCAACTGGGTTCGTCGTAGAACGTAGCCTCCTCGTATCCGCCG
>CAZEST010000002.1:0-59737 GCA_964514745.1 uncultured Alistipes sp. | reverse complement strand
GTAACGTTGTCGGGCACAACAACCTCTTTCAGACTCTGACAGAGCATGAACGCCCCGTCGCCAATTTCGCTGACAGTTGACGGAATGGTTATCTCAGCCAAAGTTTCGCACCCCTCAAAGGCAGAAACTCCGATATACTCCAGTCCTTCAGGCAGATTGATGTGGGTTGTAAAGCGATTATTCGAAAAAGCGTATGCCTCGATAGTCTTTACGGTTGAGGGTATATTAAACACATCGTAATGACACTGCTGAGTAATGGCTCGATAGCCAATGCTCGTCACGGTAAACGTCACTCCGTTATACGTTACTTCCGAAGGAATATCCAGCGTCCAATCAAATTCTTCCCAGCCATCGATCATATCATCAAAATTGGTGATGGTCACACTCTTATCAACATCAGTAACGCGATACGTATACCCATCATATACCGTAAACACATCACCGACTTCCAGTCCGGCGCTGCCTCCGATAGGCAAAATCTTTTCGAAGTCGCCCCAACCCTGATAGACTTCCATAGCCTCGGCCGGTACGTAGACGCAACAGGTTTCCTTGTCGACGCGACGGAATGCACGGTAACCAACCTCCGGAGGCGTTGTATTGCGCGATTCGATGGAACTCAAGGAGCGCGATGATGCAAAAGCTTCATCGCCGATTGATTCTACTGCCGATCCCAGCACCAAAGTCTTCAAGCCGGAGCAATCATTGAACGCCTCATCGCCGATCGCGGTTACCGCATCGCCGATTACAACTGATGCCAAGCTCTCACACTCGGCAAACGCACGCGTGCCAATCGTCTGCACATCGCCAAAATCAATATCTGTAAGCAACGGACATCCACAGAAAGCCTCCTCCGGCACGGCTTTAACGCCATGGTTAAACAGCACTTCCTTCAGCGATTGGCAGAAAGAGTAAGCACCGCTGCCGAGAGTCTGCATACTGCTGGGCAGGTAAGCGGTAGTAAGACTCATACACTGCGCGAACGCATTGGCGCCTATCTCCTCGATGCAACCGGGATAGATGAAATCCGTAAGCGAACGGCAAGCCTCAAACGCGTTGTCGCCAATGCGCGTCATATCTGTGTTAAGCTCCAAAGTCGTCAACGAATAGCAACGCACAAACGCGCCGTTGTCAATCTCCGTAGCAGAGATTTTTGCAGAAGTAATTTGGTCGCAATCGGCAAATGCTTCTTCGCCAACCATTCTTACCTGATACTGACAACCATCGTAACTAACCGATTCGGGAACAATCAGCTCTCCGGAAGGCGCGACATCGTAGCCAACAACATCAACAACAGCGTCGCTAACCACCCTATACTTTAGGTTATCAACTGAAAACACAGTATCGGATTCCGCTCCCATCATAGAGCAACCGATAAAAAACGCGCAGACCGATAAGCCAAAACGCCCAAGATAGTTTTTATTCATTATGGTATAAAGATTATGTAATATGTGATGATCCTAGGCTGCTACTGCAGTAAAAGCAATAACAAACCTATTTATTGCGCAAAATTAAAAAAAAGTTTGTGAAATCAAAATATTTACAATAAATTTGCAGTTACTAAAATCTATATTTATTTCAAGGATGGAAAAATACTACTATGTTGGCGCAGGCAACCAAGCTTGCGGTCCTATTCTACCTACGGAATTCCAAGCAAATGGATTAACGGCTGATACCCTCGTTTGTCGCGTTGGGGACCAAAGCTGGACCAGGCTGGGCGATATCCCCGACCTCGTTGGATATGTATCTTCCGCTGCGCCTCAAGTCCCGCAGCAACAGCCTGTCGGCCAGCAACAACAGCAACCTTACGGTCAACAACAGCAGCCTTACGGCCAACAGCAGCAGCCTTATGGTCAACAGCAACAGCCTTATGGTCAGCAGCCCTACGGACAGCAGCCCTACACCCCCGGAAGTATGCCTCCCGATAACAATATGGTATGGGCAATTCTGTCAACCGTCCTTTGCTGCTTACCTACCGGTATCTACGCTATAATCTGCGCATCAAAGGTAAATAACCTTTGGAATATGGGCCAATACGAAGCTGCCTACAAAGCCGCTAAGGATGCACGTACATGGAGCATCATCGGCGCCGTTGTCAGCGTTGTCTTCGGCATCATCTATGGCTTTTGCCTGGTAGTAGCAGGTATATAATTGACAGAAACTCTACGAATATCTTAGCAACAAATAAATTCCGACCGTCAATGCTTACTGTCATAGTAAGCATTGCGGTTGTTTGTGTAGTAATATTCTTCAGTCTGGTAAATCCGGTAGGGTGCGCCTGGGCGCCAAAGTGCATCTTCAAGATTATCAGTGGCTACCAATGTCCCGGATGCGGTGCCAGCCGTGCTATTTACGCCATGCTTCACGGCCATCCGCTCGAAGCATTGTCATATAACTACTTTTTTCTCATAGCCCTCCCCTATCTGCTGGCTGTAATCGTTACCGGCTGGATTCCCCAACTGAGCCGACTGAAACAGATAGTTCAAGGCGAAACGTTAGCCTGGATCTACCTGGTAATGTTCTTTATATGGTGGATACTTCGCAATCTGCTCGGTCTTTAGCCATCAGGCGCAACCACTTGCGATAGCCAAACCAGGCGATAACGGTATAAATCGTATAGAGCACCCCATAAAACGGAATCCCCTTATAGAAATACAATCCGGCCGAAATCAAGTCAACCACCAGCCAGGCCAGCCATTGCTCGGCATACTTGCGCGCCATCATCCACAGGGCAACAATCGACAAGGCCGTAGTAAATGCATCCGTAACCGGTACCGTAGAGTTTGTAAAATTAGTAAGGATCATCCAAATACCATACCACAGCACCAACGTTGCGGCAGCACACCCGGCAACGATACCAATCGGCATATGAGATATGCGACGCGATTCCTTCTTTTTGCTACTCGTGCCACGTGTCCAGCAAATGTAGCCGTAAACGGCAATTACGAGGTAATAGATATTGATACCAAAGTCGGCATACAGCCCTTTGGAGAAGTAAATCCACATAGAAATCATCGGCATAATGACCGATGCAATCCAAACCTTAGAATCGGCCTGATACTCCCACCAGAGGTAAGCCATCCCAATCACGAAGCCCAACGCCTCGCGCCAATGCTCCATCAAAAATTGTAATATCATCTTGGCAATCACTTTTTCTATTTATCAACTATCACGAATGGATCGGTTTTGACAATCCTAACCAATACTGCGACGATAGATTGCAAAAGTAATGCTTTTTCGTGAGAATCCGCTAATTCACGCAAATTATCTTTCTATTAATGAATCATTGCCCTGCGGACGAAGTCATGGCAACGAATGCTTTGCAGATTCCATCCGGGGTGACAATAATATCTCACAGATTCCGCAGATTCCGCAGATTTTTCGCTGTTGAATGTCATTGACAGAATATCCCATTACGCAGATTATGGCCGGCCTCTGATAAATAAGCCCATAGAAGATAAGCCCATAGAAAGTCAGTGTCAGGCCTGATTTCGTCCGCCAGGACGAGGATTTTGGTTTAGCCCCCAGCGAAGAATGAAGGTCGGAGCCCCGGAAGGGAGCTCCGACCGAACATTCGCCGCTGGGGGTGTGGGGAAGGCGTTAGGCGACGGCGCCCGAAGGCCGCCGATTATGGCGCAAGAGAATACCGGATGGGGATCTGCGTATTACTCAAAATAGAATTGCCAGATGCCATATTGTTCATGGCCCTCCATCATAATTGTTGCGGTAAGGCCCTTGTGAGTAGTGCCGTCTGCATCAACTACGCCATCACTATAGGTTACTAATTTATTGGGATTATCAAAGGCATGGAACGATGATACAAGGTTGCGACAACGCTTGCCCGTTAAATTCATAACGTGAAGCCAGTTATTGTCAAATCCATACATCACACCTTTAGCAATCAGCCAGTTAATATCCAGGTTGCAATCATTAAGTTCCGAGCCATACGTCATTTTGCCGCTACTGGAAGCATCCGTGGCATACGCTGCTATGGATAAGTTATCGTCCGCCCAGGTGTATTTCATAGATAAGTCAAAACGTTTATCAATCTCTGTCATGTACCCGCCGGAGTAGCTCACTTTATCCTCATATGCGCCTTCATTAGCATAATTGTTTGCCGGATAGTAGGCTCTAACAATCATCCCGTTAGCAACGGCATAGGCTCTTGAATCACTCGTTATATTGTTAACTGAAAGCATTTTACTATCACCGATTCGTCCCTCACATTCAAACGTATACGTATGCGCATTATGCTTGTCTGAAACGGGATCGTATTCGTCCTCCGTAATAGAGGAAACAACGCCCGATGTGTACGTAAAATCATAGGTTTCGCGGCAGTCATTGACATCATACGGTGTGAAAACAGCCTTTTTTATTGTTTTATTGGCATTTATATTTGCCAGATTAGGGTTCTCAATAATTGTAGTAGTCGGTTGAAGTACCAAGCATGAAATCGTGCTACCATTGCAAGCAATCTGAATTGTAGCAAAACGGTCTTTACCGGTGGTATTGGCCGTAGGATAGATGCCAACAAGCTGGCTACCGGCCTTGCCCGAAGTGGTATAGAAGCGCACCCAATCAGCAGGCAAGTCTGTTTCGCTGTCGATCGCTGAGATCGTCCAGTCGGCAGCAGCATCGAAGCAGACATCCATTGCAGAGGAACCGTTGAGCGGAGCAGGCGTGCCTGTGGAAGCAACAACGGTCACCATGCTTTGTGTCTTGGTAAAGTAAACGTCAGCGAGATAATTTTTCTCGTCATCGGAGCATGCACATAGCATTCCTAAAGCCATTACAAGCAATCCTACTTGCAAAAGCCCGTGTTTGAATTTCGTTTGCATAGTTGTTTCTGAATTATTTTCGAGTTATCGTTGTATAATTGTTCATTATATACGTTGTATTGGACATGTTTCTTGGGGAATACACACCCTTGGTATACCATCCATTTCCGTATCCACCATGGCCCCAATTAATATGATATAAATTGTAGGTCTTAGTGCTTGTAATTACATCTGTGAAAGTTGTTATGTTACTTGTCTGATAGTGATGCTCAATCTTATAATCTTTCTCACCATCAATGATAAAATAAGCAGGCCTTCCACTATCATCATTGGCTAATCCATACATCGCAATAATACTGGGAGTCTCTGACAAAGTCACATTTATGTTCATACTTTGCCATTCCTGAACGCGCATGCCCAACGAGACGATTGCGTTCGAGAAACCATCCATGTCTATTGTTGTAAATGGGGTAGGATCCATTGTATATTCCGTTGCACTCGCAAAATTACCTATTGCTCGACATACATTTGCAATGTGAGCATGACTAGTGGCACCACACAACCCTTCTAACACAAAGTTATCATTGTAATTCACAATTTTAGCATGCGATTTTAGACTTTTCCAATCTACAGGAATCGCAGCAGTACCATTATTGGTTTCTAAATCATGAGACCCCTTAATGGTGTCCGGATATTGGAAGTACAACATAATATGCGCAATAGCAATCACTCCATCACCGCAATATTTATTTGAAAATTTAGCTCCGGTGGGATTAACGTAAGAAGAAGTAGAACTACCATCACCGGGATCCCATGCATTTTTAACACGAGGTTTTATATCGGTATATACGGTAGTATCATCATATTCTTTAACCGTAAGCTTATCATCATTGCCAATCCAAATGGCTGTATCCTTTACCAATGACCCTGATTCAGTTGCCACATAACTGATTGCTTGTTCTACAAATTGGTCTAACCCCGGATTATCATTTTCTGCATCCAGATAATAATTACCGGAATCAGAAACGCCCAATACTGCATCAACTGATCGATTAGCAGCAATGATTGCAAACCCACTTTCCTCAGGAAAATTCACCACATACAGGCAAGTGTCGTTTTGAGTTGCAAGACTTCTAGCTGCATGTTTTGATGAGATCACAGACACAGTAGGCACTAAGAGTCCGCTGCCAGCTCGTGACTTGAGTTCCGACTCGTCGCCGTTGAACATAGCTGCATACGCCTCTGTAGCGATGTCGATAGCTTCCTGTGGAGTACGGTTAGAAAGCAGATGGCTAATTGAGCCATCCTCCGGCTCTACTGTTGGCATAGGAGTGTCCTCATTTTGACACCCTACCAACATAATACTGCAGAACCAAACAAATGCAACAATAACGGAATTGATTCGTTTCATGTTTTGTTCTATATTAGTTAGTTTAGATAATTTATGCTACAAATATTCTTGAGAGAATCTTATAGTATTGGAACTTTACACAGTTCCAGGATGTATCATTTACCACTGTCCACACAGCACAACATCATTGTCCAGTGTGCATACAATCATAGATCCATCTTCTAAATCAGCTTTCTCCTGATTGTACTCGGCTGTTAATATTACGGAATACATAATATTACCATTACAATCATATACGTCCAGAATAGCAACATCATACGAAATTGATGTATGCAAAGAAACTTCTCCGTTTTGATATACTAAGAATGAACTATCCATAGGAGGTACACGTTTCTTGTTGCCCGTTTTTATACTTAAGGGAATAACGGTCGGTTGCGCACTCGAAGAATCTTCTGCTATTAATGGCATAGCAAAGAATAAAAAAATACAAATGAAAGAGATAACCTTTGACTTCATTGATGATACTGATTATAGATTTGCAATACAAATTTATACAGATTTACAACGAATTCAAATATTATATACCAATATTAATCTCGCAACAATATTTATAATTGGCTCATTATAAATAATTTATAATATTAGACTACAAATAATCTCGCAAATCTATACTATACACTCGCAAGAGTATATATTAACAGTTTTAGACACTACAATCTAGCAAGAAGTTCATCTTTTCTTGCATAATCAAGCTTGGCTATTTTCCCTTTCAAATGATATTTTCTATTGTACACAATTTCAACCTTTTCGCATAACAAAATACTTATTGATCTATTAGAGAACCCAGCTAAAAGATACGCAAGCAACTGAAAATCTGCCTCCTTTAATGTACTTTTTGTTTGTCGAAGACCTGTAATAAGTTGATTTGACACAATATCAAATTCTATCAATAATTGGCTTGTAAAATCAGCATCACACCGTATTCTGTCGATTGTTTGATCTAAGATTTTAACGTATTTCGCCGAATTTGCATCTTTAGGCTTTTCATAATATCGTTGACACAAATCATCCAATATATTATAGCGCTTTTGCATCATTTTCATCAATTCATCCGACATCAAATGATGATCTAGTTGCAGTACGCTTAGCTGTTTTTTTAGCTCTGATGCAACATTTTCTAACGCGTCAATCGTTAATAAATTTTGTTTTTCTATATGTTTCTTACGTCTTAGCAATAGAATCCAGGTAATAATAACCAAAACAATAAAAATACATACAGCTATTATGACATTACATTTTAATCGCTCGTTTTGTTCTTTTATTGCTTTGATTCTATCTTGATTAAATTCAAGCACTTGATTTGTCACGCGTTGTTGTGTGATACACTTGTATGTTGAATCTGTAAGTTGCAGATAATTTTGAAGTTGCATATATGCATTGCGATAGTCTCCTTTTTGTGCATATATATTGTAAAGCGCTGCCTTAGGTCCTGTATAATCACTTGATACATCCGATAATACCTTATGAGCCATGCCTTCATCTCCAAGTTTGTCATATATCATGGCAAGTTGCTGTTTGTCAACGTCATCCACAACACATCCATTATTAATCATGTCTTGATAACATTTAATTGCCTCCTCATATTGTGCCAGCATATAATATGAGTTGATCATTACTCGTTCCGCTTCTATAACTGTAACACTATCACCATAAGATCTTGCTTTATTTTCAACAATAAGCAATGTATCCAGAGCTTCTTGATATTTTTGATTATCATTCAATGCTACTGCCAAATTACATTTTTCATAATTAAGATATTCCCAATTATTCGATAATTCAAAAGCATGACAAGCCTTCTGACTATATATTAATTGTTCTGAAAAATCATATATACTGCCATACTGGTTTGCTATTGATCTATAGATAAGCCCAAGATAAAAATAATCTTTTTGTTGAATTGCTACTTGCTCGGCTTCCAGCATTGAGACTATTGATAATTCAGACAATTTTGCATTCTCTTGAATCCTGCCTAAATAATATAACGCAAGCATCAGCTTATTCCCATTATCGGGATACTTTCGATAATAGGCAACGGCTTTTTCTATTCTGTCAGAAGATGTTCTGTCAATAAAATTCTTATCTTCTGCCTGAGTAATTAATAAATTATACAAAGCGCTGTCTGCCTGCGTCATTATATCATCTTTGTCAATCTCATACAGCAACTGCAATGCTGAATCTGGAGACTCTAACATTAATTGTTCTGCTTTCTCCAATACGGGATTTACACGCTCAGAACGTGTGCACGAATTTGTTAACCATGCCACAACTATACAACATATAGTAATTTCTAATAACCTCTGCATAAATGGCTTTATTGAGTTGTAAATTGTCTGCGTTCTTTTCACAGAATACCAATTCTACCGCAAAGTTACAAATATTTATTTAGATTGTTACAAATTTTAGCAGTGCGTTATTTCCTGTTATACACAATCCAGATAGCACAACTATTTGTATGCCGGCATTTGTACTATTTGAAAAATCAATATTTTAGACGGAATATCGCGACGGCGCCCGAAGGCCGCCGATTATGGCGCAAGAGAATACCGGATAGGGTTCGTCGATATCTGTATGAGTTACACCAATCCGGAAGGGCGGAGGCTTAAAAATACAAAGGCCAAATCACGGAGGGCGAAGGCTGGAAAAAACAAGGGCTTTAACCCTGGCTGAATCGCCGAGGTTAAAGCCCTTATATTTTATATGCCCGGGAAGGTAAGGAATTTTAGAAGCGGAGGGTGGCGGTTGCCATTACGTGGGTAGGTGCCTGGGCAGCATAGCCGGCATAGCGGTAGATAACCTTTTCACCGGCATCGTCAACATAATAGCCTGCACCGGCATAGCCATTGTTGCAGTACTTCTTATTGAAGAGGTTATAGATTGAGAATCCGATGCGCAGTTCCTTTACGCCAAGCAGGTGCTTGAACGAGTAGCCCAGATGGAGGTCGGAAACGCAATATGCATCCAAGGCAGCTTCCTCAGAGCGAGCATTGTTCATATACTGCTTGCCAACATAGCTGGTCTGCAGAGCTGCATCAAAGCCGCGATAGTGGAAGTTAAACGTATTGTTGAAGATCAAACCGGGAGAGAATGCAATCGGGGTATCGCCGAGTTCAAAAGCGATGGGGTTGGTCCACTCGTCCTCGTAGATATACTCAACGAAGTTCTTGATGCGATTGCGAGAGAGCGTAAGATTGAGCTGCCAATCGAACCAGTTGCAGGGACGCAAAGCACCCTGGAACTCAATACCCATACGGTAAGAATCCGGCACGTTAACACTAAGTGCATTACCCGTATCGGAAAGCTGACCGGTAACAACCAGCTGGTCCTTGTAGAGCATATAATAGAGGTTTACACCCAGCGAGAACAATTTCGCATTATAGTTATAACCCAATTCGAAGTCGTTAAGGCGTTCGGCTGAAGGCATATGGTTAACATCGCCATCAGTGAAGTTGTCGCGAGTAGGTTCTTTATGTGCAACTGACCACGAAGCGTAAGCACGATGACCACCAACGGCATAGTTCAAACCGAGTTTGGGATTAAAGAAGTCCCAACGCTGGTTAACATCGAGCACGGCCGGGCCACTGATATTGTAATCGTAGTTGTCAGAGCTACCGGTGATTGTATACTTAATATGGCGATACTGCATATCAGCGAAAGCCGACAGATTACGAGTAATATCGTAGTTGGCACGCAGATAGACGTTAGCATCAAACTTGCGGCCGGTATTGTCGTAGTAGTTCTGCAGCGGATCGATAGAGCCAACATAGTTGCGAACCCACTGCACCTGACCGAAGTGACGGCCATCGAAGTCGGTCACTGCCCCACCGAGGGTTACATTCCAGCGATCATCATGATAGTTCAACGTCAGCTGACCTCCGCCGAAGCTGTTATCATTGTTCTTCAGACGAATCAAGTCAGACTTCTTAACCTTGTTGCCGTCGGCATCGTAGAACGGAGCCAAGCCATATTCGGCCAAGGTGCGCTTAGTCTTATACTGCTCGTAGTAGCCGTCATCCTTCGTATAGTGGAGCGCAGCATTGAGGTTGAAGTGCTCACCCAAGCGCTGCGACAGCAACAGCTGGAAGTGGTGCTGGATATAGTTATCCATCTGGTTGGGATAGTAGGCGGTATTGCCATCCTTGTCGGTATACTTACCGCAAGGATTGTAGCGACGGCCATATTCTTCCATCTCCTCCTTCGAAGCATAGTCCCAAGCCATGTAGGTCTTTTCCTTACCGCCGAAAGCCAACAGGCGTACGGCAGTATTGTAGCTCTGATAGGCAACCTGACCAAAGTAGCTCCAAAGGGCCGAGGATGCTCGATCGATATAACCGTCGGAACCGAGATGGCTCAGGCGAGCATCTACCGTCCAATGGTTGCCCAACAGACCGGAACCTACGCGGAGCGTTTCGCGATTGGTATTATACATACCGTAAGCACCTGACAGTTCAGCATAAGCATCTTCAGAGGGGGCATCCGTAACCATGTTAACACTGGCACCAAACGCACCGGCACCATTGGCCGACGTACCCGCACCACGCTGGATCTGCACGTCGCGCAGCGACGATGCCAAGTCGGGCATATTTACCCAATAAACATTGTGGCTTTCGGGGTTGTTGATAGGAATACCGTTGGCGGTAACATTGATTCGCGAGCCATCCGTACCACGCACACGCATCGACGTATAACCGATACCGGCGCCGGCATCCGAGGTTAAAGTTACGGAGGGGGTTGATTGGAGGAGGTAGGTCATGTCGCGACCGTCATTGTTCTGCAACAGGTCCTTTTTGGTTACGTTGGTAAACGCCATAGGCGTCTTAGCAGTAGCACGGTTGGCAACAACCTCCACTTGTTCAAGCACTACGCTCAGCGAGTCCGCTTCATTATCAGCGGCAACAGTCGCGGCGTTGACAGGTTGGCACACCGCCCCAATCGTCAGGGCAGCTGCCGGAAGAATCAGTTTCTTCATCTTTTCTCTACGCCGGTATTATCCGGATCAGGTTCAAAGGGTGTAATCTCAGCCAAACTTTTTTTGGAGTTCAGCACCCCTAAATATGTTAATTATCTCATGGAACTCCGTCGGAATTCCGGTGCAAAGTTAGCAATTTCCATCCATATCAGCAAAAATATTGCGATTGTACAGAATAACTCAATTATATTTTTGACTTTATGCAAGAAATAATGTATCTTTGTAGGAAGATGTGGAGCTTTGTTGACTACATAAACACTACGTGGATTTGGTGGTTCCTGGTAATCGCCTATGCCATTGTTATTCTTGGAGTTATTGCAGTAGTAATCTCCGAGAATCGCAACCCCGTGAAATCGCTGGCGTGGGTAACGGTCTTGTTAGTTGTCCCGGCCATAGGGTTGATTCTCTATATTTTCTTTGGCAGGAACATTCAGAGCAAACGCATCATCTCCCGACGGAATCGGCGCAAACTCAAGCGCCTGGAAGACCACGTAAAGGTTGATGCCACAAAGATTCAACAATCCCCCCTAATTGCTCAAAATATTACCCTAGCCCACGCCCTGCAAGGCTCTCGTTTCTATGAGGGGAACCGAATTGAGCTATACAATAACGGCAAGGATAAGTTTGACGCCCTGCTCGAAGATATCGCCCGGGCCACCAACTATATCAACCTGGAATATTACATCATTGAGAACGACGAGATTGGCAATCGTGTTGCTAATTTGCTCATTCAGAAAGCATCCGAGGGGGTAAAAATCCGACTCATCTACGACTCTGTTGGCTCCTTCAAGACGCCCAAGAAGTTCTTCAAGCGCTTAAAGCAAGCCGGAATAGAGGCATATCCCTTCTTTGAGGTTGTATTTCCGCCGTTCGGAACGCGCGTAAACTGGCGCAACCACCGCAAAATAGCCGTAATTGACGGCGTTGTAGGCTATATCGGCGGTATGAATATCGCCGACAGATATATATCCGGAGGAAAGCACTTCGATGTATGGCGCGACCTCCATCTACGTATTACCGGACCGGGAGTTGCTGCTCTGCAGCAAGCCTTTGCCATTGACTGGAACTTCATGGGGCAACCGCTAATTGAAGACGGCGTATCGCCGTTGGCAATTAAATCGGAGCCAACGGCCGGTATTCAGCTACTAACCGGTGGACCGATTAATCAATGGATGAACCTAACATTAATGTTCCAAAAGGCGATCTCTACGGCTCGACGATCAGTCTTTCTCCAAACCCCATATTTCCTGCCCACCGAAGGTCTGCTTCATGCCCTGCAAATTGCAGCCTTATCGAAAATCGACGTGCGCATAATGCTACCACGCCGAAGCGACAGTGATATGCTCCGCTGGGCATCATTCAGCTATATCCAGGAGTGTCTGCGCGCAGGCATCAAGGTCTACCTTTACGAAAAAGGGATGTTGCACAGCAAGGCAATCATTATTGATGATGACTTTTGCACCGTAGGCTCCACCAATTTCGATTTCCGCAGCTTTGAACACAATTTTGAGGCAAACCTATTAATCTACTCAAAGGAGTTCAACGAACGTATGCGTAAGCAATTCCTTGACGACCAAAAGGACTGTGTAAGAGTTAATTCGATGCGATGGCAGAAGCGCCCTTACATGGAAAAAGCCTTGGAATCAATCATGCGCCTGTTTGCTCCAATACTTTAACATTAGCCACACAACTCACTAACACTCAGCCAATATCACACTAATGGACGACACCGCCGACATTCAACAACGTAGCCTTGCATTACTCAAACGATATTGGGGATATGACTCCTTCCGCCCAATGCAACAGGAGATTATAACCTCAACAATGCAAGGATTCGACACACTAGGGTTGCTACCTACCGGCGGTGGTAAGTCAATTACATTCCAAATTCCGGCACTCGCCTCCGACGGATTAACCGTGGTAGTTACCCCACTAATTTCTCTAATGAAGGACCAGGTAGACAATCTGCGAGAGCGTGGCATCATGGCCGGCCAACTCAACCATGCCATGCGTAAAAGCGAGAGCGAACTGGTCCTGACGCGTTGCAAACTCGGAAAAATTAAGATTCTATATCTATCACCGGAGAAGCTACGCTCGCCATCGCTGGAGGCTTGGTGGAATGTTCTTAACGTTACGCTTATCGTGGTCGATGAAGCCCACTGTATTTCGCAATGGGGATATGATTTCCGCCCGTCATACCTGCTGATTGGCAAGCTGCGCGAGCAGTTTCCGAAGGCATCCGTACTGGCATTAACCGCATCTGCCACTCCGGAAGTAGTACAAGACATTATGGCGAAACTCTCGTTTCGCACTACCGACCATTGCTATCGCCTCAGCTTTACGCGCAAAAACATCTCCTATATCATAAGGCATTGCGACTTTAAGGATGCCGAATTACTCCACATATTGTCGCGCATTGGCGGTAGCGGCATCGTCTACACTCGCTCTCGCAAGCGCACCCATGAGTTAGCCGCCTTCCTAATGTCCAACAATATTTCGGCCGATTTCTATCATGCCGGACTTGCTCCGGAGGATAAAAACGAAAAGCAAAATCGCTGGAAATCGGGCGAAACACGTGTTATGGTAGCCACGAACGCATTCGGCATGGGTATCGACAAACCCGACGTAAGGTTTGTAATTCACCACGACCTACCGTCGTCGCTCGAAGAATATTATCAAGAAGCCGGGCGTGCCGGGCGCGATGGCCTCCCCTCTTGGGCTGTAATCCTCGCCGCCAAATCCGACAAGGGATTACTCACGCGTCGACTATCGGAATCGTTTCCCGACAAAGAGGTCATCCGCGAGGTTTATGACCAACTGATGGTATTCCTCAACGTTGCTATGGGCGAAGGCTATGAGCGCCTAATCGAATTCCCGTTTGCAAAGTTCTGCGACAGATGGAATCTACAACCAACTATCGCCAACAATGCACTGAAAATCCTCTCCCAGTCGGGCTATTTTGACTATATCGAGGAGATGACTACGCGCTCTCGCATTCTCATGACCACGCAACGGCGCGAATTATACGATCTGCAACTAACAACTAAGCAGGAGCTCGTTTTGCAATATATCTTGCGAAACTATACGGGAATTTTTGCGGATTACGAATTCATTGATGAAATACAGATGTCGGCGGCGTTAATCATGGAGGAACGTGAGATAGTTGAAAACCTAATCAGCCTGCGCAAACAGCACGTAATTGACTACGTACCGCGCAAACGTTCACCATATATTTTTATGCTTCGTTCACGCGAATTTAAATCCGACATACTCCTGCCAAAGACTGTTTACGAACAGCGACGCAAACAGTTGGAACAGCGCTTGGCTGCCATGAAATCGTTTGTATTTGACGATTACAAATGCCGAGTGCAAACAATGCTGGGTTATTTCGGAGAAAAGGTAGAACCGTGCACTACCTGCGACGTATGCCGCGAACGGCGCAAGCGCGAGGCTAATCGCAAACCCCAAGTTCAATCTAGCGTTTTAGCTGAAGCCGTTCTATTTACAATCGCAAATAACCCCGAAGGGATAAGTCTGTACAACGTTGCCATGCAATTAGGTATTGCGCCTAACGACCTGTTTGCTACAATCCGCAATCTCCTAGACACTGCCCAAATCACACTATCAAACAATCTTCTCTTCCCCTCGACAACCTCCAAATCTACCACCACTCCGAACGCTACCGAATAACACCAAAGCGCATCGGCCGGCCCTGATAGCCTAAACATAAAATTCTCCGAAGCAACGTTTGTTAGCGTTAAGCTTCGGAGAATTCCTTGCATTATAGTAAGATTGAACAAGTTGCAGAATCGGATTATTGATCCAAAAAAGACTTTATAAATGCTTGGTGGAGATATCGTATTATTGGTAACGTAGCGGTAGAGAGCTGCGGATTATCTCTGACGATTGCTCGGCAATCTGTCGGCGCGAAGCCTCATCGGTAGGAGGTGCTAACGGCTCATGAATCGTCAAGATAATCTTTCCCCACTTGGGCAACCAATGCCCTCGGGGAAGGATATCGTAAGCACCGTCAATCGAAATCGGCACAACCGGCAAGCTAAATTCCATAGCAAGTTGGAATGCTCCGGAGCGGAAACGCCCCATCTTACCGGTCTTGCTTCGCGAGCCTTCGGGGAACACTACCAACGACATGCCATCTTGCAGTGTTTTCTCAGCCTCCGACATAGTGCGCTTTATCGCAGCCGGCGACGAATTATCAACGAAGATATGCCCCGCAGCCTTACAGCTTATACCAATAACCGGGAACTTCAGCAGGCCGATTTTCATCAGCCATCTGAAATTATGGTGTAAAAAACCGTAGATAGCAAAGATATCATAAGCCCCCTGATGATTGGCAACAAATACGTATGACGTATTCTTTGCGATATTCTCTCTACCCTTTACCTCTACCCTAACCAGCGTAATCCATGCACAAAGTTTTGCCCAAATATGAGCCGGCCAGTATCCCCAGAGGCGTCCACCTCCGAGTAGCGAACCGACAATAGTAAGCAATCCGGCCAATATTGTCAAGACAATTATCAGCGGAAGCATTACGCAAATCTGATAGATGCGATAGAGCGATAGTAATATCAATTTCATGTCTAAAAAACAGAGTAGCTTATAGTTCTCTACCCGGAAAACCGATTACCAAGCAAACATCGGGCGATCGGCCATCATAGCGTTGACCTTATCGCGCACTGCCTTAATGGTAGCTTCGCTTTCGGGGTTAGAGAGAACGGTATCAATCATTTCAACGATGCCACCCATCTCGTCTGTCTTCAAACCGCGAGTTGTAATTGCCGGAGTACCCAAGCGAATACCGGAGGTCTGGAACGGTGAACGAGAATCGAAAGGCACCATATTCTTATTAGCAGTAATGTCGGCTTCTACCAGTACCTTCTCAGCAACCTTACCGGTCAGCTCGGGGAACTTAGTGCGCAGGTCAACGAGAATACAGTGGTTATCTGTACCACCGGAAACTACGTGGTAGCCCTTGTCGAGCAGTGCTTGGGCCATAGCTGCAGCATTAGCCTTCACCTGCTTCTGGTATTCCTTGTATTCGGGTTGCAGAGCTTCGCCGAAAGCAACAGCCTTAGCCGCAATGACGTGCTCCAATGGACCACCCTGTACACCGGGGAACACTGCCGAATCCAGCAGAGACGACATCTTGCGGATTTCGCCCTTCTTGGTAGCCTTGCCCCAAGGATTATCGAAGTCCTTGCCCAGGAGGATAACGCCACCACGCGGACCGCGCAGTGTCTTATGTGTGGTAGAAGTTACGATATGAGCATATTTCAACGGATTGTCGAGCAAACCGGCAGCAATCAAGCCGGCAGGATGAGCCATATCAACCATAAAGATTGCACCGATTTCATCGGCAATCTTACGCATACGAGCGTAATCCCATTCACGGCTATAGGCACTTGCGCCACCGATAATCAGCTTCGGTTTCTTTTCGTGAGCGAGAGCTTCCATATGGTCGTAGTCAACTCTACCGGTTTCCTGGTCTACATTGTAGCCGATAGCGTTGAACACCAGGCCGGAGAAGTTAACAGGGCTCCCGTGTGAGAGATGGCCTCCATGGTCGAGGTTCATACCCATAAAGGTATCGCCGGGCTTCAAGCACGCCATAAAGACGGCCATATTAGCCTGCGCACCGGAGTGGGGTTGTACGTTGGCGTATTCTGCGTCAAAGAGTTGTTTCAGGCGTTCCTGAGCAAGAGATTCTGCCTCATCAACAACCTGGCAGCCACCATAATAACGATGGCCGGGATAACCTTCAGCATACTTATTGGTAAGGCACGAACCCATAGCCTCCATTACCTGAGGAGACACGAAGTTTTCCGATGCGATAAGCTCTATGCCTTTTTGTTGGCGCTGATGCTCACGGTTGATGATGTCAAAGATGACGTTGTCGCGTTGCATAACGGATTTAGTTTTAAGGTATTTAATTATTGAATTAAAGTTTTCTATGTATGTAGAAACTGATAATATTATTTCTTTTTAACTGAGAAACCGAACCGTCCTAATTCCGCTCCCTGAGCATAGTAATGCCCATGAGTGTAGTTCAGCAATCCGGCTTTGCCCAAATCGAAGCTGTCGGTTTCAGCATCGATAAAGCGCTCGTCGGCCAGCAGATTAACAACCTTTGCGATAAACATGTGGTGGGAACCCAGAGGCACAATTGCCGTCACCTTACACTCGATTGAGAGGGGAGCCTCATCAATATACGGGCAACGGACCATCACCCCGGGCGCCGGAGTCAACCCGGTTTCTTTCCATTTATCATAGTCGCGTCCTGAACGAACTCCGGCCCAATCGGTTTGTCGAGCCATATCAGCGGTGGTCAGGTTGATGGTGAACTCCATGTTCCGTTTGATAATATCATAGGAATGGCGTTCCGGCCTCACCGAGATATAGCACATTGCCGGATCGGTATTGATCGTTCCGGTCCATCCAATGGTCAGCATATTGGAATCCTCAACCGAACCTCCACAGGTGACCAACACTGCAGGCAGAGGATAAACCATCGTGCCGGGTTTCCAAGAGCGTTTCTGATTTAGGGGCTTTTTGTTCATAACCGAGTCCCACGCAATAACATTTATTTGGTTACTTCTCTGAAGCTTTAATATCGTCAACAGTAATGCCCAATGCACGGCAAATCATTGCCTGACGAGCAAACAGTCCATTGCGAGCCTGTTCGAAATAGTAGGCCTTCGGGTTGTCATCGACATCCTCCGAGATTTCGTTCAAGCGAGGCAGCGGATGCAGTACGCGCAGATTATCGCGCGACCCGGCCAGCATGCTGTTGTGCAAGCTGTAGCAATCCTTTACGCGTTCATACTCTGAAAGGTCAAGGAAACGCTCGCGCTGCACGCGTGTCATATAAAGAATATCGGTAGAATTGATTACCTCCGGCGATAGCTCGGTATGGATTTCATAAGGAATATTGAGCCGTTCACAGAGCTCGATATACTCCTTTGGCATGGCCAGCTCCGGGCATGAAACGAATCGGAACTTCGGATTGAAATAGCGCATGGCCATCAACAAAGAATGGACCGTACGGCCATACTTTAGGTCGCCAACCATCGTTATCTCCAGGTTGTCCAAGCGACCTTGAGTCTTCTGAATTGAATAGAGGTCGAGCATCGTTTGAGACGGATGCTGATTAGAACCGTCGCCGGCATTAATCAGCGGCACGTTGGTTACAGAGGCAGCATACTTGGCTGCTCCGTCCTTATAGTGGCGCATGATTATCAAGTCAACATAATTGGATACCATCTTGATAGTATCTTTCAGCGACTCGCCTTTCGATGATGATGATGTATTGGCATCGGAGAAACCGATAACGCGCCCGCCTAAGCGGTTCACTGCTGTTTCAAAACTTAACCGAGTTCGAGTTGACGGCTCAAAAAACAGTGTTGCAACAACTTTCCCATCGAGGATTTTGTGATTGGGATTTTGCTCAAAAAAACGGGCGTCGGCAAGAATTGCAAGCAAATCGTCTTTGCCGAGGTCGTCGATGGAAACAATAGATTTGGGATTCATCGGTAACGACAGTCTTTATGGTTTTACGATAGCATCCAAGTTTTCAAAATTCGAGAACCTTACAATCGGAAGAATCTTAAATGATGCTATATTTTCTGTTGCAAAGATAATAACTTTTCCTCGCCCAAACAATAAATTTAGCGCTATTCAACCGGATTTTTTGCTGCTATTTTGTTTTTATTTTTCAGACGCGCTAATATCCTCTGATTTTTATTAGCGGGAAGCCTTGAAATAGAGCGTAATGGCTATTATAGCGTAAAGGATATTGGGAATCCACATTGCTATCAAAGGCGATGTCAGGCCGGAGACGGCAAACGAGGAGGTCACTGTCATAAACAAGATGTAGGAGAAACTGAGCAAGAGTCCGATACCGATGTTGATACCCATTCCCCCCTTTACTTTTTTCGACGATAGCGACATACCGATTACCGTCAGGATAAAGGCGGCGGCCGTCATTGCATAGCGTTTGTGATACTCAATTTCAAATGCTTGAATATTAGCAACGCCGCGCATCTTCTGGCGCTCGATATACTGTCGAAGCTGGGGCGTAGAGAGCGTTTCCTCATCCTTGCGAGATATCAAGAAATCACGAGGCTCGATAGGTATTACCGTGTCTAATTGGTATCCCTTCTTGATTATTTCCCTATTGCCTTTTAAATCGCGGATTACATAGTCGCGCACCTGCCATTGATACAGCGTATCCCACTTGATTGTTTGCGCTTGCATTCTCGAAATGAGTTTCTTATCCTTGAAGAGGTCCAGCGAAAAGTGGTAGCCGGTCTTGGTTGTGTTGTCGTAGCGATTCATATAAGCAATCTGCCCGGGGGCAACTTGCAACATAATATTATCGCCATAATCTACTTTGCGATTCTTTACGTAAGTGTTGGTATAGGCTATTCGCTTTACATTGGCCGGCGGAATTACATAGGCCGACAGCAAAAATGTAGCTGCAGCGATTACGGCAGCCGATATCAGGTAAGGACGAAGCAACCGGCGGAAGCTCATGCCTGACGACAACATAGCAATAATCTCCGAATTATCAGCCAGTTTCGACGTAAAGAAGATTACCGCAATAAAAACGAAAAGCGGACTAAACTGATTGGCAAAATAAGGCAGGAAGTTCAGGAAGTAGTCGAAAATCGTAGCCTTCAACGGGGCCTGCAGGAATGCGTCAAGCTTCTCATTAACATCGAAGATAATCGTGATTGCCAGAATCAGCATAATTGCAAAAATGTAGGTACCGAGAAACTTACCTATGATATAACGGTCCAGTATCGACATCGGTTTCCGACCTCCTCCCTTGAGGGGGGTCTTTGTAAGCTTGAGTTTGAACTTCGGAAATTTCATCTTTGCAATAACTTAACTGCGCAGTATTCAATCAATAATCACAGTCGACGAGTTACGTTCTCAACCATCTGCGGTTTCCAAATATGGAAGTCACCGGCGAGGATATGCTTACGGGCCTCCCCTACCAACCATAGGTAGAACGCCAAGTTATGAATGGATGCAATCTGCATTGCCAGCAATTCGCCTGCAATAAACAGGTGGCGCAGGTAGGCCTTGGTGTAAACTTGGTCAACGAAACAGTCGCTTTCGGGGTCAATGGGCGTAAAGTCGTCGGCCCATTTCAGATTGCGCATATTCATGATGCCGTTGCGAGTAAACAGCATACCGTTGCGCCCATTTCGCGTTGGCATTACGCAGTCCATCATGTCAACGCCGCGATCAATAGCCTCCAAGATATTAGCCGGCGTACCAACTCCCATCAGGTATCGCGGACGATCGGTCGGCAAAATATCGTTGACAACCTCAATCATTTCGTACATTACCTCGGCAGGTTCGCCTACAGCCAAACCACCGATAGCATTACCTTCAGCTCCGAGGTCGGTCACCATTTTGGCCGCTTCCTGACGCAGGTCACGGAACGTACAGCCCTGAACAATCGGGAAGAATGCCTGGCGATGACCATAGATAGGTTCTGTTTCATTGAAATGTTGCCAGCCACGGCGCAACCATTTCATTGTCAAGTCTAACGACTTACGTGCATAGCTACGCTCCGATGTTCCCGGAGGACATTCATCCAGCGCCATCATGATATCCGAACCGATTTCGCGCTGAATATCAACTACACGCTCCGGCGTAAATAGGTGCTTGGATCCATCGATATGGCTACGGAACCATGCGCCCTCTTCCGTAAGCTTGCGTCGTTCCGAGAGGGAGAACACCTGAAAACCGCCCGAGTCGGTAAGAATCGGACGCTCCCATCCCTCAAACTTATGCAAGCCGCCTGCCTTACGCAACAAGGCGGTACCCGGACGGAGATATAGATGGTATGTATTTCCCAGGATAATCTGAGCCTTGATATCATCGCGCAATTCTCGCGCATGAACAGCCTTTACAGCACCGACCGTGCCTACAGGCATAAAAATGGGGGTAAGGATATCGCCATGATCTGTCGAAATTTTACCCGCACGTGCAGCGGTTCCGCTCGGAGTTGCTTCCAGTTTAAAATCCATTTCTGAGTCTTATACGGTTTGAGGTTTAGAATAAGCCATCACACGACAGGCCTCAGGTTGCGGCATAACGCGAGCACGCAACCCGACTGCAAAGTTAGTAATTTTTCCGGAAACGGACTATAGTTATGATAGCTTACGGCTCACGAAACGGCTGAATATGCGCGCCGACTTTGGTTCGGTGAAGGCTCTCAGCGCCGGAATTGCGCCATGTTTCGGCGAACGAATAAAGGGCCGAAAGGCAACGTCGGCCAAACCGTCGAACCAACGGTCCATATGAATCATCGACGAATTGACAATCCCCGGGTCTGCACAATTTACTGTCAAATGCGGATTGTTTGCCGCCAATTCAACAGCAAAGTCCGTGATGGCTCGTTTGGAGCGAGCATACGTGCCGAGCTGGGAGAAGGTTGCATCCGTAACTTGCAAATTCGGATGACGACGGATAAATCTTCGCGTCAACGATGTTGTAAAAACTACGCGTTCCAGCATCGGGAAGGCCTCTACCGCCCGCAAAGCCAGCAGCTTGGTATTATGATAGTTAACTACCATGGTCAATTCCCGACCGAGTTTATCCGTAGCGAACCGGCGCTGCATTACTCCGGCATTATTAATTAATGCCTTAATATACAACCGATTAGCGCGTAGCCGTTCAACAAAAGCCTCAACACTATCGGCATCGGTCAAATCTAACGTTTCAGTTAAGACGGCAACATCCGGATTAAGCGCAATGAGTTGCTGACGAAGTTTCTCAGCCTTAGCTGCATTTCGGCAAGCAAGAATCAGATTTTCGCCTCGCCGGGCCAAGGCTTGAGATATTTCCGCACCAATCGCACCGGTAGCACCGGTTACTATTGTATAAGTTTGGGATGTCATATTTTCTGGATGCCCTTATCGAGCATTTTATGTTTAATAAGCATTCTAACCGATGTCGGCATTACGCCTACAAAGACGATCGACACACGGTTTAACCACCCATTGACGTATTGCATACGGCCTTTAAGCAGTCGGTTAATGGCCCGTCTTGTAAATGTTTCCGGTTTGGTAACAAAGCCCAATCGCAGAGCCAGGCGCATCAAGTTGGATGGCAATCCAAAGAGATTGGTTGCAATTCCTCCGGGGCAACATGTCAGTACACGAACCTCGCTATCGCGCAATTCATAAGCCAAGGCTCGCGTAAACACACGGATGTATGCTTTCGTAGCAGCATACATGGCTAATCCCGGCATCGGCGTCCAGCACGACATCGACGACATATTCAAGATATAACCTCGCCTTTTCGACCCGTTTTGTAGCGGCTGCTTTGCCATCAAAATAGCCATCGCTCTCGACAACTCGGTTACGGCTCTTACATGAAGGTTGATAAATAGCAGAATCTTGGCTTCTGATGTTTCCGTAACAGGGGCAAAAGAAAATATTCCGGCATTATTAATGAATATAAACGGAACAATTTCATGCACAGCAAGAAAATTCTCCACTGTCTTAGCAACATCCCTATCGGCCAAATTCAGCTCTAAAGTCAACACTTTTACGCCATACTCCGCTGCAATGCGTTGACTCTCCAGCAACAATTCCTTGGGCTGAATACTAATCAGCAACAGATTAGCCCCTCGTTGCGCAAGTTCGTTAGCAAAAGCCAGTCCGATGCCGGAGCTACCGCCGGTTACCACCGCCCATCGGTTTCTAATCTCAACCATGTTTCTTAATCTCCTCTATTTCCTTCAGAATCTTCGGTGGCAGATTGTCAAGATGTTGATAACAAGCCATTTCGCGCGAATACATTCGAGCAATACAGTAATTGACATGGTCACACGTGCATCGCTCTGCACCCTGCTTCAGATGGTTGACGAACTCCGGGTCGTTGAGCAATGCACGTCCCATCTGTACGAATTCAAAGCCGCTATCCAACACCGTCTCAATCCCTTCGCGACTGACTGCGCCACCAACGTAAATCAACGGCAAGGAGAGAGCCTCACGGAACCGCTTGGCATCATCCAAGAAGTATAGTTCCTTGAACGGCACTTTAGGTATCATGTACTTACCAACCCAGCGCACACCATACTTCAGCCATAGTTGCTTCATATAGTAGGTCATGGAGTAGATTGGCATTTCGCCTCGCATCACATACATCGGCGCCTTGCTGACAAATCCGCCGGACAACACTAATGCATGTGCCCCCAAATTCTCAAGTTCCTTGGCTACGGTCAGGCAATCGTCAATCTCCAGCCCGCCCTTGAACCCATCGCGCATGTTGGTCTTGACGATAACAGCCATATCATCCTTGGCCGCCTCCATCACCTGCTCCATTACCATACGCATAAAGAGCATTCTGTTGTCCAAAGAACCTCCAAATTGGTCTTTTCTATGATTGGTATACGGCGAAAGAAATTGCGAAATTAGATAACCATGTCCGGCATGAACCTCTACGGCATCAAATCCGGCATCACGGGCCGTACGCACTGCATCGCCAAACAGCTTGGCAAGAGACGTCAGTTCATCCGGCTTTAGTCCGCGTACAAATGTCGGAGAATAGAGATTGAACCCGGTTGACGCACCAACGGGCGTTCCGCCGGCTGTCGATCGATGGGTCATATTTCCGCAATGACCTATTTGAATAGAGGCCTTAGCGCCATGGGAATGTACGGCATCAGTTATCTCGCGTAATTCCGGCACAATCTCCTGACGCAACCATAGCTGAGTAGTAAACGACAGCGCCGATTTACAGATTCCTGCGTAAGCCAAAGTTGTCATGCCAACCCCACCGCGAGCTACGCTTTCATGATAGTCGCGAAGCATACGGGTTGGCCCATTGTCCTTGCCCATTCCCTCAAAAGCTGCACTGCGAATCGTACGGTTGCGCAATTCAAGCGGGCCTATCTTATATGGAGTAAACAGTTTCGAAGTAGGATATATCTTATTCATATACAACTTATTATCTCATTTTATTAAATCATATATTCAATTCTCTTTCCGCCCTCGAACCTAATAGATAAACGGGAAGACACGACGGCGGTTAAGAGCCTTGTAAGTATCACCAAATTCGGCCATATAGCGTTGATGGATTTTCCCTGCACGAGGCACCAGATTAGCACACGTCCACAACAGGAACACCCACCCGGCAGCCGACCAACAAAGCAACGCAAACCCGAACCATTCAACGATTTCTCCGAAATAGCTTGCCGATGAAACATAGCGAAACATTCCTCCATAAGGTATCTTATGGCCGGTTTCTCCCGGCTTACGAAGATGGCGCACTATCGAATCTGCTCTCCAGTTGATCGACATTCCGATCGCGAACACTACCAGCCCAACAAAAAAAGCAACAGGCATCGGTGATTCAATAGCCATCGACCAATTACCCTTTATAAATTCGGCTATAGGCGAATAATAGCCGGGAGCCATATAGAAGAGCCATCCGCCTATCAAATAAACATTGACAAGATTGAAAACCGCTCCCATCAAGGCAATTACCACAGGCATTCGGCTATTACCCCTCATTTGACACGGAAATATAAACGACCGACGGAAATAATGCAGCAAAAACAGCGAGGCTATAAGCACAGCTATTTCCGACTGATCATCAGCCATTAATTCAGCTACAGCCATCGCAAAAAACGCCGGAGCCTCCATTAAGACCCACCCGATACGATTATTGATTGACGGCCCCCATCCGCTACGATATGCCATACCATACGGAGCCTCTATCCATTGCAACGCAATAAATACAATTATGGCCAGCACAACCATGCACGTGATTACCGATTGGTAGATTTCAGGGGTAAAGATTTGAGTCATAGCAAAAAACTATTAAAAACTTGAAGCGGACTTTCTATTCAGTATCTTTAGATTGCACTCCAAATTTACGAATTACCTTTTGCAATATAAATATTTTTACCTATTTTAACAAAACATTTATCTTCATATGACCTACAGGTTAGAAAAAGGTTGGAAATGGCGAATAAACTATCGGGGCAATTAGAAAAAAAGTTGTAACTTTGCAGATATTATAAACTGTGTTGAAATGAGTTTTACAGATAGGTTGCTTAATATACCTCCCGTTACAAAAAATCTTCTGATTATTAACATCATCGTATTTCTGTTTACATCGCTCGTACCGAAAGTTGGCGGCCTGGCGGAGCAATACGGTGCACTTTATTATTTTACGTCGGACCAGTTCCTGCCGTGGCAGCTCATCAGCTACATGTTTCTCCACGGAACGTTCTGGCATCTCTTCTTTAACATGTTCTCCCTCTGGATGTTCGGCGAAATTATCGAACGTTCTCTCGGATCGCAGAAATATCTGCTCTACTACATCAGTTGCGGAATAGGTGCGGCCCTGATTCAGGAGGGGGTATTTGCACTCATGATTAATCACTATGCCGGCCTCTTCGAAAACGGTTCGCAACTCTGCCATCTGCTCCGAAATAGCCACGTTACCTACGGCGACTTGGCGAATATCAATGTTAGTCCAAACGAGCCGGCCGTAATGTCGATCTTAGGCCTCTATCACACACCAACAGTTGGTGCGTCGGGCGCAATTTATGGTATTCTGCTCGCCTTCGGGTTCCTCTTCCCCCAGATGAGAATCTACCTGGTATTCCCACCGGTTCCGATGCGGGCTAGAACGGCTGTCATCGTGTTTGCAGCTATTGAACTCTTCCTTGGCATCGTCAACAGCCAAGCTGATACCGTAGCTCATTTCGCCCACCTGGGTGGCATGCTGGTTGGCTTCCTGATGCTCTTATGGTGGAAAAAGACCGGCACAATCCGAACATACTTCTAAATCCATCTCGGCCATGACACATACAGCGCGCGCAACACTGACTCTGATAGCCATCAACCTGATGGTCTACTTTGTCATGTTGGTCGGCTGGCTCATGACCGGTTTTTACCCCAAGTTGCTACCGGCCCTCACTGATAGCCTGGCCCTGAGTTCGGAGCCATGGGATATATTATCCTCTCCTTGGACAATCCTTACCTATATGTTTACCCATGTCAGCTTTGTCCATCTAACGGTAAATATGCTGTGGCTGATAGGTTTCTGCCCAATGATGAAAGGGAACTGGGCTGCATCGTTTGCCACCTACATTGCCGGAGGCATCGTTGGAGGTATTACGTTTGTTTACTACACCGTTATTAGCGACGAACCGAGTAACGAATTGGTTGGGGCATCGGCTGCCGTAATTTCTGTTATTATTGCAGCAACATGCCTGGCACCCAATCGCAAACTGCAGATGATTCTAATCGGGGAGGTCAAGCTCAAATGGCTTGCTCTGTTTGCGCTGCTGACGCTCTTTGCTTTCTCCAACGCCCTGTCTGCAGAAACTGCAGCCCACATAGGGGGCGCATTAACCGGACTAATCCTCGGACTACTGCTCCGCAAACGCGATAAGTCAATCTCGGAAAACGCACTGACATGCGCACGCCAACATACCCGCCAACTTTCTTTACTGCAGAAAGCCGAACGTTCAGGCTTCAACTCCCTCAGCGAACAAGAACGCCTGGAACTTTTCAATTTGCATAATTCTCACACCCGTGCAGAAAGTAAATAAACAACGTATCAGGAAGTCGATAACCGTAATAGGCTATCTGGCTAACAGCCTGCTATTGCTGATAACAATCTTATCGGCCTATGGCGGTATGGTAAATCCCGAAAAGAGTACCATTCCTGCACTGCTTGCCATGACATTTCCGGTTTGGCTTTTTGCTACGATAGCAGCCCTGGTTATATCCTTCCTCTTCGACAAGCGCATGGCAATTATCCCCGGAGCTACGTTGCTAATATGTATTGGCCCCATTCTCGATTTTTGCCCCCTTCACTGCTTCGGAAAGAAACTCTCCGATGAAGAAAAAACACATAGCTTTACCCTCCTAAGCTACAATGCATTCGGATTAGTAGACTATACCTGCGAGTCAAAGAATGACATGAAGAAAATTCTCCGCAACGAGAGGGACAACGGAATCAATAATCCAACACTGCAGCATATCCTTGACTACAACGCCGACATCCTCTGCTTGCAAGAGTTCGAGGCAGACAAAACTTTTAAACGCAGTGTTATATCGGCAGAGCTCTACGACCGCACCTGCGCCACCTATCCCTACCGACTCAGGGCCAAAGACAACGTCATTTTATCTAAATATCCCATAGAGCCGATAACCTTGACCTATCCCGGGCGCCGTCGTAATCCGCCATATATGGGTGCAATAGCCAACATACAGGGCCATCGCACACTAATCATATGCTTGCATATTGCCTCTGTTGGATTAAATAATGACGACAAGGCGCTATATCGCGAAATTACCAACGGCGAAGGGGGCAAAACGGCTATCAAAACCGCCAGACATCAGTTGCTCTCCAAGCTGTCCAAAGCTTTCCGTAACCGCTCACGAATGACAAGCTTTCTACGTGAGCGCATAGATTCGCTGGAGATTGAAAACGTAATCATCGCCGGCGACTTTAACGACATCAACAACTGCTACGCCATCCGACAACTACAGCAAGACGACTTCAAGGAAGCATTCATTGAAGCCGGTTGCGGACCAACAATAACCTACCACGCTAATAGGTTCTATTTCCAGATTGACCACATCCTCTATCGGGGAGACATGGAGGCGGTTGACTACAAACGCGACAAATTCAAACGCTCCGACCACTACCCCATTCTGACAACATTCCTCTGGAAAGAATAGCGCACTACCCCACTCCGACATTTATAATCACCCCAATAATTATCAACCTAACATCTATTTTTATGAAATCTATCCTCTTCGGATTCTGCTGCATGGCAACCGCCGGGGCGGTATTCCTCTCCGGTTGTAAGCAGGAAAGGGAAAATCCTTTCATGAAAGCCTACGACACCCCTTACGGGATTCCTCCTTTCGATGAGATTCAAATCTCCGACTACGAGCCCGCCTTTGATGCCGGTATCGCCGAAGCTAAGGCTGCGATCGATTCTATCGTAGCTAACCCCGAGGCTCCGACATTCGAGAACACAATCCTCCCACTCGACAACCTCAGTCCGACACTGGACCGCGTAGTATCCGTACTGTTCGCACTGGCCGAGGCTGATTCTTCCGACGAGCTGACCGAAGTTAATGAAAAGCTCATGCCCAAATACACCGAGTTTACCGACGAAATGATGATGAATCAAGGTCTGTTTGCTCGTGTACAAACTCTCTATAACAACCTCGACACCGTTAACCAACCGCTGGATGAGCGCCGTGCTATCACCGACTCTTATACCCAGTTTGTGCGTCGCGGTGCGCTGCTGTCGGCCGACGACCAGAAGGCTCTCAAAGAGGTTAACGGCCAGCTGACCGATCTCTACCTTAAGTACAACAAGAATCTGCTCAACGCCAACAATAGCTTTGAAATCGTTGTCGACAAGAAGGAAGACCTCGCAGGCCTGCCCCAGAACACTATCGACAATGCGGCTACCGAAGCAAAGGAGCGCGGCAAAGAGGGCAAATGGGTATTCACTCTCCATGCCCCCAGCCGTTTGGCCGTACTGCAATACGCCGATAATCGCGACCTGCGCGAAAAGATGTGGAAAGGCTACACAACCAACGCCACCTCAGGCGACAACGACAATCGCCCGGTTATCAACCAAATTCTCAAGGCTCGTGCTAAAAAGGCTCAGCTGCTCGGCTACAAAGATTTCGCCTCTTACATGACCGCCGACAAGATGGCCAAAACGCCTGAAGCTGCCGAAGAGCTCCTGCTGAAAATCTTTGAACCTGCCAAGGCTAAGGTAGCTGAAGAAGTTGCAACCATGCAAGAACTGAGCAACTCGCTTGGCAACACGTTTAACATCGAACCGTGGGATTACTACTACTTCGCAGAAAAAGTGCGCCAACGCGATTATGCTCTCAACGAAGCTGAAATTCGTCCGTACTTCGCCGTTGATTCCGTTCGCAAAGGTATCTTCGCTATGGCTAACCGCCTCTATGGTCTTACATTCGAAGAGATGCCAGATGCTCCAAAATATCATCCCGACGTTAAAGTTTACGACGTTAAGGATGAAAAGGGCGAACACCT
Source organism: uncultured Alistipes sp. (assembly GCA_964514745.1). Lineage (GTDB taxonomy): Bacteria > Bacteroidota > Bacteroidia > Bacteroidales > Muribaculaceae > UBA7173. Next base: position 30,486 of record CAZEST010000002.1, on the reverse strand, counting down.
GGCCGTATTCATGACCGACTATTTTACTCGCCCGTCAAAACGTCAGGGAGCATGGATGGAAGAACTCCAGACCTCTTGGATTAACCCCGACGGTTCGGTTCAGCGTCCTATTGTATATAATGTCGGCAACTTCGCACCTCCTACAGCCGATGCACCCGCACTGCTGACTATCGACGATGTGCAAACCGTATTCCACGAATTCGGTCATGCTCTCCACGGTATGCTGTCACGCGTACGCCTGAAGAGCCAAAGCGGTACATCTGTTGACCGCGACTTCGTTGAATTCCCCTCACAGTTCCACGAACATTGGGCCTTCGACCCCGAAATGCTGAAGGTTTACGCCCACCACTATAAGACCGGCGAACTGATTCCCGACTCACTCGTTCAGAAAATCAACGCAGCCTCCAAGCACAACATGGGCTTCGCTACCACCGAACTCGCCGGTGCTGCTCTGCTCGACCTCTATTGGGGCCGCCTTAATCCCGATGGCGATGTCGACATCGACGCCTTTGAGAAGCAAGTTGCCGATAAACTCGGTATGCCAGCTCAGCTCACCTTCCGCTATCGTTCACCCTACTTCAAGCACATCTTCGGTGACGAAGGCTATGCATCGGGCTATTATACCTATCTCTGGGCCGAAGTATTCGATGCAGATGCTTACCAGCTATTCTGCGAAAAGGGCGTATTCAACCCCGAATTGGCAGCCAAGATGAAGCATCTGCTCTCCAGCGGAGCTTCGCAAGACCCGATGGTTCTTTACGAAGAATTTGCCGGACGCAAACCATCGGCCGACGCACTGCTCCATCAGCGCGGTTTGATTAAGTAAACGAATCATGAAGCTCATCCGCTGCCACCAAACGCAATAATCATTGTATACCAACAGCGGCTACCTATAAAAATCCCCATTTCCTTTTTGTGCAAGGAAATGGGGATTTCATTTTGTGGAGATTTTAGCAACATTAACTTTTTATCCACAACTTAATGATGTAGACAATATTGCAACAATATTAAGCCATTATGTCTACATACAATACAGACTGTAAGAAATACCCCCCCCGAATTAACTTTGATTAACATTATTAATTATTCACAAAAAGTATCTCCTCTTTTTATTTCATTAAAAAAATTGTAATTTTGCATCCGAAAACACTTTCTACTATAAAAATCCTTATTTGTTAGGCATGGACTCAAACCTCGTTTCTACAGTGACTGACGATAGTGGCATCAAGATCCACATCGGCTCTCTTATTAGAAGTGAACTTCGCCGCCAGAGACGACCGGCTGCGTGGCTCGCGCAGGAGATTTGCTGTGACCGCACAAATGTCTACAAAATCTTGAGGAAAGGGTCGATCGATACCGAACTCCTTTGCCGTATTTCCGTTGCTCTTTCCCACGACTTTTTTGCGGATTTTCAGACGGCCTGTGGATTCACCAATCCAAAATAGCGCGAATAAGCCATCTTCATCACTTTTTTTACAACATCCTAACCAGCCTCCGCCCTACTGCCCCTTTAAGTAGTGCGGAGGTTGTACTTTATTTACAATACAAGTCACCAATACAGAAAAAAATCCAACGCCTAACCAAAACTCACTGAAAATTTCCGAGGGTTTCTCTTTGTCGTATGGGAAAATTTCTATAACTTTGCGAGGTGATTTTTCCAATATGAACAATAAAAAATCTACTACTTCACCAAGCACGACGAAGCTGAGCTTTACCAAAATGCACGGTATCGGCAACGATTACGTCTATTTTGATTGCACTAACGGCTTCCCCAACAATCCAGAAGCACTTTCGGTATTTCTAAGCGACCGACACCGCGGTGTGGGCGGAGACGGCATCATCCTTATATGCCCCTCGGAAATTGCCGACTTTAAAATGCGCATCTTCAATGCCGACGGTTCGGAAGCGAAAATGTGTGGCAACGGTAGCCGTTGCGTAGGTAAATATGTTTATGATTTCGGCCTGACCGAAAAACGATATATAACGCTCGAAACCCTTTCGGGCGTTAAATATTTAACATTAATGCCCGGCAATGACGGGAAAATCGAGGCGGTAACCGTTGATATGGGAGCTCCCGACCTAGTGCCGGCCTCCATCCCCGTAGTTGCCGACAATAATATCAATATTCCGGTTACCGTTAACGGCCAACAACTCGCCGTTACAGCCGTATCAATGGGCAACCCCCACGGAGTAATCATCGTTGACAACCTCGACAGCACCGACATCCACGGCTTGGGCCGACAGCTGGAACTGCATCCAATGTGGCCCGACAGAGCCAATATTGAATTCGCTCAAGTGCTGAACCGCAACGAAATCAAGATGCGCGTTTGGGAACGCGGTAGCGGCGAAACGCAAGCCTGCGGCACAGGCGCATGCGCTACGGCCGTTGCAGCCTCGTTGCTCGGGCTCACTGACCGCCAAGACGTAACGATTCACCTGCTCGGCGGCGACCTGAAAATTTCGCAAGACGAAGCAACCGGCCACGTAATGATGACCGGCCCGGCTACCACGGTATTCTCCGGCGAAATCGAAATCCCGGCAGAACTGCAAGCGCCCATCGTCTAAACGAAAAAAGTCAGAAACAAATACAGATCATACTCTCGTCTAAAACATAAGTATTCCAATAGATAATGTTCCAAATCAACGATAACTTCTGCAAACTTCCCGAAAGCTACCTTTTTACGGAAGTAGCTCGCAGAATAGCCGCTTTCAAGCAAGCGAATCCCCAAGCCGACATCATCCGTATGGGTATCGGCGACGTTACCCGGCCTTTATGCCCGGCAGCCATCGAAGCCATGCATAAAGCAGTAGATGACGAAGGCAACTCCGCAACATTCCACGGCTACGGTCCGGAACAAGGCTATGCTTTCCTGCGCGACGCCATTGCCGAGAACGACTACAAGGCTCGCGGCATCGACGTTGATGCTTCGGAAATCTTCGTAAGCGATGGAGCAAAAAGCGACACCGGCAACTTCGGCGACATTCTCGCAACGACAAATATCGTAGCCGTAACCGATCCCGTTTATCCGGTATATGTTGACACCAACGTAATGGCCGGCCGCGCCGGAACGCTGGTCAACGGCTGCTGGGACAACATACAATACCTGCCCGTTACCGCCGAGAACAACTTCATTCCTGCGCTCCCGGCCGGCAACGTAGTCCCCAGCGTAATTTATCTGTGCTATCCAAATAACCCAACAGGAACAACCCTTACGCGTGAGCAACTCAAAGCATGGGTTGACTACGCACTGGCCAACAATTCGCTGCTTCTCTTCGACTCAGCCTACGAAGCATTTATCCGCGAAGACAACGTTCCCCACTCCATCTACGAAATTGAGGGCGCAAAACGATGCGCGGTTGAATTCCGCAGTTTCTCCAAGACTGCAGGCTTCACCGGTGTGCGTTGTGGCTACACGGTTGTCCCCAAAGAGCTCACCTGCACTACGTCCGACGGCAAAGAGGTAAGCCTCAACCACCTCTGGAATCGACGCCAATGCACCAAGTTCAACGGTGCATCCTACATTTCGCAACGTGGCGCAGCGGCCATCTACACCGAAGAAGGTCGTAAGCAGGTTAAGGAGGCCGTTGACTACTACTTGGAGAACGCTCGCGTACTGCGCGAAGGTTTGGCTGAAGCCGGATTGGAAGTATTCGGCGGCGTCAATGCGCCCTATGTTTGGATCAAGGCCCCCAACTCGATGACATCATGGGAATTCTTCGATATGTTGCTTGAACGGTGTAACGTTGCAGGCACCCCCGGCTCTGGCTTTGGGCCCTCGGGCGAAGGCTATTTCCGATTGACCGCGTTTAACACCCTCGAAAACACTATCGAAGCGGTTAAGCGCATTAAAGAAGCGAACTTTAATTAAAGAAAATCAACGAATGGTCTCCCACTTTAACTCAATAAAACGAATAAAGCAGGAGGCCATCAAACGTTAATTATACATCACTTCATTCCAAATTTATGTCGTTATTACGATTCAATGCGGTTAAGGAAGCATCCGACCGCAAGGCTGTACAGGTAGAAATACCCTCAGAAAGCCCTGAAAAGTTCTATGGCGAAGCTGTTTTCAATCGCCAGAAGATGTTTGAGTATCTGCCGAAAGATACTTACGATCAGCTTGTCGATGCCATCGACAATAAGCAACCCATTTCACGGCAGCTCGCCGACAGTGTGGCTGCCGGAATGAAGCAGTGGGCCCTGGAAAACGGCGCTCGCCACTACACTCACTGGTTCCACCCCCTCACCGGCGGTACCGCCGAGAAGCATGACTCTTTCATCGAGCATGACGGCAAGGGTGGCGTAGTTGAAGAATTCACTGGCAAACTCCTGGTTCAGCAGGAACCTGATGCATCAAGCTTCCCCAACGGCGGTATCCGCAACACTTTCGAGGCTCGCGGCTACTCTGCTTGGGATATCTCTTCCCCGGTCTTCATCCTCAACAAGACCCTCTGTATCCCTACCATCTTCATCTCTTACACCGGTGAGTCGCTCGACTTCAAAACACCGCTGTTGCGCGCCCTGAACGCTGTTGACAAGGCTGCTACCGACGTAGCTCGCTACTTCGACAAGAACGTTCACCACGTAAAGAGCTACCTCGGTTGGGAACAGGAATACTTCCTGGTTGACGAAGCCCTCTACAACGCTCGTCCTGACCTGGTAATGACCGGTCGCACACTGATGGGCCACGAAAGTGCTAAGAACCAGCAGCTCGAAGACCACTATTTCGGTGCTATTCCTTCGCGCGTTGAGGCTTTCATGCTCGACCTCGAAATTGAGTGCCACCGTCTGGGCATCCCGGCCCACACCCGCCACAATGAAGTGGCTCCCAACCAGTTTGAGTTGGCTCCTATCTTCGAAGAAACCAACCTCGCTAACGACCACAACCTGCTGTTGATGGGCCTGATGAACGAGGTTGCTATCCGTCATAACTTCCGCGTGCTCCTCCACGAGAAGCCTTTCAACGGCATCAACGGTTCCGGTAAGCACAACAACTGGAGCCTCGGTACCGACACCGGCACACTCCTGTTTGCCCCCGGCAAAACTCCACGCGAGAACCTCCGATTCATTACCTTCATCGCGAACGTAATGGCAGCTGTTCACCGCCATAATGGTCTGCTGAAGGCTTCCATCTCCTCTGCTACCAATGCCCACCGCCTTGGCGCTAACGAAGCACCCCCTGCAATCATCTCTATCTTCACCGGTAAGCAAATCGCCGACCTGTTTACCCGCTTGGAAAACTCCAACGAGGATGAACTCATCGAATTTGCAGAGAAGGAAGGTATCACCGTTGGTGTATCGCAGATTCCCGAAATCATGCTGGACAACACTGACCGCAACCGTACATCGCCCTTCGCCTTCACCGGCAACCGCTTTGAATTCCGTGCGGTAGGTTCGTCGGCCAACTGCGCATCTGCAATGATCGCCCTGAATGCCGCCGTTGCCGAACAGCTCGCTGAATTCAAGCAGCGCGTTGACCATCGCGTTGAACGCGAAGAATCGCTCTACCACGCTATTCTCGAAGAAGCTAAGGCCCTTATCATTCAATCTAAGCCTATCCACTTCGATGGCAACGGCTACTCCGACGAATGGAAGGCCGAAGCCGAACGTCGCGGCCTGGATTGCGAAACATCTGTACCCAAAATCTTCGATGCATACCTCTCACCGGCATCTATCGAGATGTTCAACAAAACCGGCGTATTCAACGACCTTGAACTCCGTGCGCGCAACGAAGTTAAATGGGAAATGTACACCAAGAAAATCCAGATCGAAGCTCGCGTTCTCGGCGACCTCGCTCTGAACCATATCGTACCGGTAGCAACTCGCTACCAGTCAATTCTCGTGGAGAATGTTGCCAAACTCCACACTATCTTCCCTGCTAACAAAGCAGCTGATTTGACGGCTTGCGACAAGGATGCTATCGAAAAGCTCTCTGAGCACATTTCGGAAATCCGTCGCGAAGTTCAGGACATGATCAACGCTCGCAAGGATGCTAACAAGATTGAAAGCGAACGCGAAAAAGCAATCGCTTACCACGACAACGTAGTTCCCCGCATGGAGGCTATTCGCGAACATATCGACAAACTTGAGCTGATGGTTGACAACGAAATGTGGCCTCTGCCCAAGTATCGCGAGATGCTCTTCATCCGCTAACCAAGTTTTAAGCTGTATGGGGCGTTGGCTTCATAATGCCAACGCCCTGTTACAGCTCTCTACTTTCCCCTAATTTTTAGCTAATACACTCGATTCAGATTTTATGGAGCAACTCAAACATGAGTGCGGCGTTGCGATGATTCGCCTACGCAAACCTCTGGAATATTACAGAGAAAAATATGGCAGTTATGCATGGGCTCTCAATAAGCTCTATCTCTTAATGGAGAAACAGCATAACCGCGGACAAGAAGGAGCCGGAGTTGGCGTAGTCAAACTCCATTCCGTACCCGGCAACGAATATATTTTTCGTGAGAGAGCTCTCGGTTCGAACGCTATCACCGAGATTTTCGCGTCCATAATGCCTCAGTTTGATAAGAACCATGTAGACTCGCTACCGGCCGGCGAAGTTGAATCCTTTACGCCCTTCGTTGGAGAAATCTATATGGGCCACCTTCGCTATTCAACAACCGGCAAGAGCGGTTTATCCTACGTACATCCCTTCTTGCGTCGCAACAACTGGCGTTCGCGCAACTTGCTGATGTGTGGCAACTTCAACATGACCAATGTTGACGAAATCTTCAAATCGATTGTAAAACGCGGACAACACCCTCGCATCTACTCCGACACCATCGTATTGCTGGAGCAATTAGGTTACGCGTTGGACCACGAGAACCACCGTCTATATCGCGAATTTCGCGACACACTGGAGGATCCGGCCCTGGGAATCGCTATCGAAGATAACCTCGACGTTAAGAGGGTACTGAAATCCGCATCTCCGGCTTGGGACGGCGGCTACGTAATCTGTGGTGCAACCGGTTCGGGCGACATGTTTGCCCTGCGCGATAGCCACGGTATCCGTCCGGCCTTCTATTATATTGACGACGAAGTTGTTGTCTTAGCCTCTGAACGTCCGGTTATACAGACCGTAATGAACGTCAGACGCGCACAAGTCAATGAGCTTACGCCCGGCTCGGCCCTGATTGTATCAAAAGATGGCAAAGTTGAAATTGAAGACATCCTGGGCGAGGGCGAAAACCAGCGATGCTCATTTGAGCGCATCTACTTCTCGCGAGGCAGCGATGCCGATATCTATCGCGAGCGCAAAGAATTGGGTCGCAACGTAGTGCCGGAAGTAATGAAGGCTATCAACGGCGATCTGCCCCACTCCGTATTCTCATTCATCCCGAACACGGCCGAAGTTGCCTTTATCGGTATGGTTGAGGGATTGGAGAACCAACTGAATAAGATTAAATCCTTCCGCATTAACGAACTTGCGCAACGCGGCACTCTTACGCCCGAAACAATTAAGCAGATAATGGATGCCCGCCTGCGTATCGAGAAGGTAGCAATCAAAGATATTAAGCTCCGTACATTCATCGCCGAGGGCACCTCGCGCAACGACCTTGCAGCCCACGTCTACGATGTAACCTACGGATGCGTCAACAACGATATCGATAACCTCGTAGTTATCGATGACTCAATCGTAAGAGGCACAACCCTGAAGCAATCTATTATTGCGATGCTCGACCGTCTGCATCCACGCAAAATCGTTGTAGTGTCGTCATCACCTCAGGTACGTTACCCCGACTATTACGGCATTGACATGTCGCGTATGGGCGAATTTGCAGCATTCCGTGCTGCCGTTGCTCTACTGAAAGAACGCGGTATGGGACATATCCTGGAAGAGACCTATCTGAAATGTAAAGAGCAAGCTCAACTTCCGGCCAATCAGCAAGTAAATTGCGTAAAAGCAATCTATCAGCCATTTACCGACACAGAAATCTCCAACATGATGGCTCGCATGCTAACTCCGGAGGGCACCAACGCTGAAGTTGAAATCGTATATCAGACCTTAGGCGGGCTCCACAGCGCCGTCAAATCGTCGCCCGGCGACTGGTATTTCTCCGGCGATTACCCAACTCCCGGCGGCACTCGCCTGGTAAACCTTGCCTACATAAATTATTACGAAGGAAATACCGCCAAAAGAGCTGAATAGTCCGGCATAGCAAATAATAACTGAAGCTATTTGACGTTATTTTAGATATGGACCATAATTCCAGACGTTACTTCATGACGCTGAATATTCTAAAATATACTCATAATCATTCACTACGTAACCTCATTGTTAGAGGTTGCCTTGGAGCTTCATTATTTTTTGCTTGCAATCAAGCGGTCTCAGCTCAAGATGGGTCTACTGCCTATAACTATCTGAACGTAACCTCATCAGCTCGCATCTACGGTCTGGGAGGCGTAAATATTACTACGGTTGAAGACGAACTCAGCACCGCTGACCAAAACCCCGGTCTGTTAGGTTCGGAGATGAACAATCAGATACTGGTAGATTATATGCGCTACCTCGGCAACTCTAATTTCGCCGGCATTAAATATGCTCATGCTGTAGGCGAACGTGGTGCATGGTCGGCCGGAATTCGCTATTTCGGCTACGGCGAGATGACTGCCGCCGATGAAACCGGCGTTATAACCGGCACGTTCTCTCCAAAAGACATAAACTTCTCGGGCACATTCTCCTACGATATTACCAACCATTTGCGTGGTGGTATCACGATGAAAATGCTCTACAGCAGCTACGAAGAATATTCCGCATTCGCCGTAGCTACAGACCTGGGTATCAACTACTACGATCCTGATCACGACTGGTCTTTCTCGGCAGTAATTGCTAATCTGGGTGGCCAGCTGAAGAAATTCAACGAGAATTACGATAAACTCCCCATCGACCTTCGATTAGGAGCCACAAAAGGCTTTACAGGCATACCGTTGCGCTTGTCTGTAACGTTATGGAATCTGCGAAAGTGGAGTCTGCCCTACTATAATACCGGCGACGGCACGTCAACCGATGCCTTGGAACTTAAAGAGTCATTTGGCTCCAACCTATTCCGCCACATGGTTTTCGGCGTTGATTTTACCCCCTCCGATCGCTTCTTCATAGCCCTGGGCTACAACTACAAAACCCGTACGGATATGAGCACCTACAAACGCTCATTCTTAAGCGGATTCTCCCTCTCGGCCGGCATGAACGTCAGCCATTTCAACTTTGCTATTGCATTTTCACAGCCCCATTCGGGCGCAACATCGCTGATGTTCAACCTAAACCTTAATCTCCAAGATTTTATCCAGTAAACACTCTGTAGAAAGATGTCAGATTCTATTAATAACATAGATAACTCTGAGAATAAGAAAATAATTATCGCCATTGACGGGTTCTCTTCTACCGGCAAAAGCACTATGGCAAAGGCCTTGGCCAAAGTTATCGGCTATCGCTACGTTGACACCGGCGCAATGTATCGCGGCGTAACCCTTTACGCCATGAACCATGGTATGGTATCAGCTACAGGCGAGGTAGACGATAAGCAGTTGGCAGCTGCCCTGCCAAATATTCAGATATCCTTCAAGTTGATGGCCGACGGTTCGCAGCACACAATGCTTAACAACGAAGACGTTGAGCAGCGTATACGCCGCATGGATGTATCCTCCAACGTATCGGCAGTAGCTGCCATACCGGAAGTGCGCCATGCTCTGGTTGCTATGCAGCAAGGCTACGGCAAGGAGAAAGGCATCGTTATGGATGGCCGCGATATTGGCACAACCGTATTCCCCACGGCCGAACTGAAAATTTTCATGACAGCCTCAGCTCAGGCTCGTGCTCAACGACGTTTCAAGGAGCTCGTTGACAAAGGCGAATCAATCACCTACGAAGAGGTATTGGCCAACGTTGTTCATCGCGACCATGTTGACCAAACCCGCAAGGAAAGCCCCCTGCGCAGGGCCGACGATGCTATTGATCTTGACAATTCAAAGATGACCATTGAGGAGCAAGATAAATGGCTGATGGACCGTTATAACGAAGCGATTGCAAAGTTAAATTAACGATCCGAGAGGTTAGCTAACCATTGGTTTAACATAGTTAGAGAATGGCAAAGATTGAGATTGACCCCGGTTCGGGATTCTGTTTCGGAGTTACTACGGCTATCCATAAGGCAGAGGAGGAAATTAACCGTGCTGGTTCGCTCTACTGCCTCGGCGACATCGTGCATAACAGCGATGAGGTAGGCCGCTTGGAGCGCAAGGGGTTAAAAATCATTAGCCACGAAGATATTCCAAACCTCCACAACGTAAAACTCCTGCTACGTGCCCACGGCGAACCGCCATCGACCTACAAGCTGGCAGAAGCCAACAACATTGAAATTATTGATGCTACGTGTCCGGTTGTACTGCGTCTACAGCAACGCATTAAAGCCTCTCACGATGTTGAAGCCGATCGGCGCCCTCAAATTGTAATCTACGGCAAGAATGGCCACGCAGAGGTAAACGGACTGGTTGGGCAGACCAATGGAGAAGCTATCGTAGTTGAAGGTCCAGAGGATTTAACCAAGATTAATCCGGCTAAATCCGTAGCACTATATTCCCAAACGACGAAGTCCGTCTCCGGATTCCGCGAAATTACCCGTATGATTCAAGCCATGCTGAATCCGGGCGTAAAATTTGAGAGCTTCGATACGATATGTCGCCGCGTATCCAATCGCGTAGCGCAACTGGAGGTTTTTGCTCGCGAACATGACGTGATTATCTTTGTCGCCGGCGAAAAGAGCTCCAATGGCAAGGTTCTCTATGGCAACTGCCTGGCGGTCAACCCGGCAACCCATCTCATTTCCAATCCGCGCCAGATTCAGTCAGAATGGTTCTTGCCAAGCGAGATTCCCGGCCTAAAGGAAAATCCGACGAAAGAATTGTCGGTAGGAATTTGCGGCGCTACGTCTACTCCACTATGGCTTATGGAGGAAGCCCGACAGTCACTGGAAAATCTGCTAAATAGTCCAACCGCATAAATGAATTTTTCTCTAAAACCTATATATATCCTCTATCTTTCTGTTGTAGCCTCACTTCTGATCGGTTGCAGCGACAACAAGCGAACGCCTGAAGAAGTTAGAGCAGAAACAGAACAAGCGGAGAATTTCGGCAAAGAGCAAGCCAAACGTCTTGCTGACTCTTCACAAATGGATTCCATCCAGATTGTGGAGACATTGATTGATATTCGCTCACGCGAAACTGAAATTAGGGGGCTGGGCGAAGATGAACTGGCCGACACGTATATCAAAGCATTCCTTACAGAGCTCAAAGCTATTAATCCGCAGCTCTACGAAGATATTACAGCTAAGGAATAATAGCTGACTCCCCCCTTCTCTGCACGAATAATTTACTACCCAAAAACACTTTACTATGGGAATAGAACAAGGAATATTTCGCCGCACTGAACTACTCTTAGGCGATAACGCAATGAAAACTATTGCGGACGCTAAAGTTATCATCTTCGGAGTTGGAGGTGTTGGTAGTTGGTGCGCTGAAAGCTTGGTCCGAAGCGGCATCCGTCAGCTAACGATTGTTGACTCCGACCGCGTTTGCGTTACCAATATCAACCGCCAGTTGATGGCAACCATCAAGACGGTAGGCCAAGTAAAGGTTGAAGCACTGAAAAACCGCTTGGAGGAAATCAATCCCAAAGTTGAAGTGATTGCGTTGCAGAAAATTTATTCAGCAGAAACAGCCGACGACTTTAATCTCGATGACTACGATTACGTTATCGACGCCATTGACAGTTTGGAAAACAAAGCGTTGCTGATTCGCCGCGCAACGGCAGCAAATACTAAATTTTTCTCCTCAATGGGAGCTGCCCTCAAAATGGATCCCACCAAGATTACGGTAGCAGAATTTTGGAAGGTACAGGGATGCCCGCTAGCCAGAGCACTGCGTAATAAATTCAAACGTAGCAAGAACTTCCCCAAACGCAAATTCCTGTGTGTTTACTCCCCCGAACTGATTAACAACCGTGGCGAAAACCATACCTGTGGCACCGCCGTCTGTCTCTGTCCGAAGGCAAAGATTGGCCCGGGCGATCCCAATCTGGTCAACCACGAATGGTGCTCCTCTAAAGCCCAAATCAACGGTACGCTTGCCCATACTACCGCCATCTTCGGCTTCATGCTTGCCGGCCTGGTAATCCAGGACCTCGCAGAATAAGGCTGTTAGCACATACGCCTTAATAATTAGTGCATACGCTTTAATAAATTGTAAGAGGGAACAACGCCCAGTTCGCCGGCCTTCGAAAGGTTGGACGCTCCTTCTTGGCGATTACCGAGCTGGAAGTAGACGTATGCCAAATTGTAGTAAGCCTCACCGAAATCAGCTTTAAGCTCGATAGCCTTGCGATAAGCGGCCAAGGCAGATGTGTAATCGCCCAAGGCTACCAGAGCATTTCCCTTATTATAATGGGCATACGCATTACGCGGCGACAATTCGGCCGCTCTGTCGAAATCTGAGATTACACTGCGCAGTTCTATCTTTATGCCGGCAGATTGCGCCGAGCTCTGCTCTTCAGCAATTTGCAACATATCGTTGCGAGCTACACCGCGCAAGAAATAAGCCATTGCAAAATCGGGCGTCAAAGCTATTGCCCTATCCAAATCGGTAATTGCCGCAGCATAATTACGCAACGTTACATAATCCATTGCCCTACCAAAATAGTCGATAGCGCGAGGTTCATGGCTTGCTATGTAGCTATTGTAATTCTCGATCGACGCAAAATGACGATTCAAGAGCTGCTCGTCGGACGGCGTTAGCCCCTTATTACCAACCATTACCAAGAAGGGTAGCAACTTCGTTGCATTCAGGTCATCAACCTCCTTGATATAGCTGCGAGCATCCGTCGTGCTATTCGTTGACGATGTATAATAAGCCAAAGCAAACATCGGCTCAAGCGTGATACGGCGGTCGCGATCCTGCACTCGTCCTCGGATTCCCTGACTAACAAAATCCTGCTGCATATCAACGTCGTTATCGATTGTTCGCAAGGCAGTAAATCTGCGTGCTACGGATGCAGCCGACAGCTCGTTATCATCCCTGCCGGAGTCAGAGGCCTGACTGCTGCCGGAGGCCGCACCGCCGGCAGCCATGCTACCCGATGCTCCGGCATCAGCCTTCTTACTCTTGCGCGGCAAAGCCTTTGCCATGGCAAGCGCTCGCTTATAATCAGACTCGGCCTGGCCCATCTTTCCCTGGCGACGATAGATATCCGACCTCATATAAAAGGCTTCAGGAAGATCAGGGAAGCGACTTATAAGCTGATTAACATCGGCCAATGCAGCCTGATAATTGCGTGTATCGGAATAAAGCAATGCACGGTTATAGAGCGCACGATAATCCTCCGGTTCAAGCTCCAAGACTCGCGTAAAATCCTTGATTGCTCGGTCATTATCAAGGCTCTCCATCCTGAGCAATCCGCGATTATATATTGCTGCCGAATTTATCGGATCGAGCTGAATAGCATAATCATAATCAGCCATCGCACCGAAATAATCATCATGACTATATCGCAAGAAGGCTCGATTTACATATAGATCGCCCTCCTTAGGCTCCAGCTTTATAGCCTCCGACAAGTCCGATTCGGCCTGTTCATAGCCTTCGGGATGAGCCATCTTCAGCGATGCTCTTACAACAAAAGCATAGGCCAACGTATTGGATAGCTCAATAGCATGGTCAAGGTCGGCCAGCGCTCCAATCGTATCGGCCTGCTCCGCCCGCAAACGCCCTCGCGCAACGAACGCATTCGCATAACCGGGATGCAACTCTATCAACTCATTAAAGGTCGTCATCGCGCTGTCTCGCTGCTCCGACTGCTGCAAGGCTACGGCCTTATTAAACATCATATTTTTATTATTCGGCATCAACTGAGCTGCATGGTCATAATCGCCGACAGCTTCGCGGTATTTTCCCAAGTTCTGGCGAGCAACACCCCTGACCTCATATACTTCAGGAATGAACGGATTGCGCTCAATCGCAGCCGAAGCATCTTGCTCTGCTCCCTGATAATCCTCAAGATTCAATTTGGCAATCGCACGATAAAAATATGGCTGAGCCAGGTAAGGCTTAGCCGCTATCGCTCGGTTAAAATACTGGATGGACAGCACATAATCATCAAAATAGAGCGCATTCTGCCCTACTTTAACAATCTGTTCGGCATTAATCTGTCCGTTAACTTGTAAGTATCCTGCCAGCGTTGCAAGAAGAAATATGATATAGCGTTGGTATAATTTTCTCATAAAGTTGGAGATTATGCTCCGTTTTATTACGACAAAATTACGAAATCCAACCGATATTTCATATAAAATCCGTATATAATCCTTATCTTTGCACTGAAATAAACCCGTTTCTTATTATGGTAGAACTTCAAGGCCAGTGGCTGACCTATCCCGCAGAAAGCACAACCAGCGACAAAACAATCATCGTTACGCTACGCACGGATGTTGACAAATTCCGCGACAATCCGCGTTTCCGCTATCGCATAACCGTTGCATGGCCATATAAAGGCCTTGCCGATGGTATGCCCGATGACGCAACTGCCGCACTGATGGAACAGGCCACGGATAATCTCGACGAAGTATTTCGTAAAGACCCGGTTGCAGTGATGGCTGAAATATCTACAGGCGATAACCGACGTGAATGGGTATTTTATACTCTCAGTCTGCCTATCTTCGGCAAGAAACTCAACGCTGCCTTGGCTACGCTGCCCGAACTTCCGCTCGAATTCGATGCCGAAGAAGACCCCTCTTGGTCAATCTACGCCGAAGTCTAATACAACGACTTAACCAACGCTTCCGCACAGCGTTCTCCATCGATGGCTGCGGAGACAATGCCTCCGGCGTAGCCTGCGCCTTCGCCACAAGGATATAGTCCGGCGATTTCAATATGATTTAATGTTTCAGGATCGCGCGGTATACGTACCGGCGAGGATGTTCGCGTTTCGGCCCCGATTACCGCAGCTTCCGATGTCAGATAGCCTCGCGATTTACGGCCAAACTCACGGAATCCTTCGCGCAAACGCTTGGCAACGAACGAGGGTAACAGCTGGTCAAGACGCGCCGGATGGATGCCCGGTGCATACGACGACGTCGGCAGCGACTTCGACGGACGCCCATCAACAAAGTCGGTCAGGCACTGAGCCGGCGCATTCTGAGTACCCTTGGAATCAGCCGAAAATCGCGCCTCAATATCCTCCTGAAATTTCATCACCTTCAGATTGCCATACGCGTCATACTCCTTAAGGTCTTCAGGCAATACCTCAACAACCATGCCGGAGTTAGCCCACTTTGTACCGCGCGAAGCCGGCGACATTCCGTTGACCACCAACTGCCCCGGAGCCGTAGCTGCCGGGATTATGAAACCACCCGGACACATACAGAACGAATATACCGCCCTTCCGTCGACACGCGTCAACAACGAATATTCTGCTGCCGGAAGATATTTACCGCGTCCATTAGGATTATGGTATTGAATTTGGTCAATCAGTTTCTGAGGGTGCTCTACTCTGACCCCTACAGCTATACCCTTCGGCTCAATTTTAATCTTGGCCTCATCCAGGAATCTGTAAACATCGCGCGCGGAATGTCCGGTAGCCAAAATTACAGGGCCTAGAATTTCCTCGCCCGACGCCGTTACTACGCCAACTATCTTACCATTGGCAACCACCAGACGGTCTACTCGCGTCTGAAATCTTACTTCTCCGCCACAACCGATAATCGTACGGCGGATTCCGCGGATAACCTGTGGCAATCGATCCGTACCGATATGAGGATGAGCATCTACGAGAATATCCTCTTTTGCTCCATGCTGCACGAGGATATTCAGCACCTTATCTACCGAGCCGCGCTTCTTGCTGCGCGTATATAATTTACCATCGGAATACGCACCGGCGCCTCCCTCTCCAAAACAATAATTGGAATCGGGGTCAACGATATTTTCACGCGAAATCTTCGCCATATCCTTGCTGCGCTCCTCCACACTTTTGCCTCGCTCCAACAGTATAGGCTTTACGCCATCTTCGATCAACTTCAACGCCGCAAACAGTCCGGCCGGGCCCGCACCAACAACTATGGCAGACGGTGCATCAGCCGACAACGGCTTATATTCAACAGGCTTTACCATCAATTCATCCGCTCCGGGCATCTCATCAAGAAACACGTCGACCGTAAGATTTATCATAATACGACGTTGACGCGCATCAATCGAGCGTTTTACGATACGCAATTCCTTGATGCGGTTAACATCAACCGACATATTGGTTGATACGTAGGCTGATAGCCGCATCGAATTGTAAGCGATTTCAGGTTCAACGCGAAGTTGAAGCGTAGTTTTAGCCATGTCTTTGAAGTAATGAAGATTTTTGACGACGAGTAATAATAATCAATGTAGTAACCGAGACTGCAAAGGCCAGAATATCAGCTCCGCAAATCGAAGCCCACACTCCCTCAATGCCCCACATCTTAGGCAGGAACCAGAGGAACGGCAACAAAAAGATTAGCTGACGAGTCAGCGATAAGAATATCGAGACCGCCGGTTTGCCTATCGATTGGAAATAATTCTGAATTACAATCTGGCAACCTACGATCGGATAGAATAAGAAGAAAATTCGGAAACCGGTATTGGCAATAGCTGTCAGCTGGCGATCCGTAGTAAACATACTGCTGATAGCGTCCGGGAAGAGCTCCGTAATAATCCAGCCAAACGTAGTAATGCAAAAGCCGGCCAAAATACCTTTCTTTAATGTTTTCTGGACTCGGTCCCATTTGCCGGCTCCGTAATTGAAGCCAAGAATAGGCTGCATACCTTGAGTAACGCCGAACACAATCATCACGAAGAACATTGTTGTTCGGTTTAAAATTCCATAGGCTCCGACGGCCAAATCGCCGTCCGAACCGCCATATGCCAACAATGATTTATTCAAAAATACAACTACCACACAGGCCGTTACGTTCATCAAGAACGGCGAAAGGCCAATGGAGTAGATGCGCTTGGCAATAGCCGGAGTCAACCATTTATTTTTGATATTAAAATGGACTAAGCTATTCCGAGAACAAAAATGGAGCGTCACCCATACGAAGGCTACCAACTGTCCGCAGACCGAGGCAAACGCAGCTCCGGCAATACCCCAATCCAGCACATAGATAAAAATCGGGCACAAGATAATATTAACCAACACCGATAACAGCGCCGAGACCATCGCCTTGCGTGGATTACCCGTTGCTCGCATTAAGTTGTTCAGACCAATAAAGACGTAGGTTATCGGCGTAGCACACAGAATCACCTGCATAAACTCGCGAGCATACGGAATTGTAGCCTCTGTTGCCCCGAAGAACATCAATATATCGTCGAGAAACAGCAGACACAGTCCGCCGAAAACTACCGAATGAATTAGGCAGAGCACTAAGACATTATTGATTACTTCGGTTGCTCGCTCTACATTCTTCTGTCCCAGGAAAATCGAACTAATCGTAGCACCACCAACGGCAATCAGCGTACAGAACGCTACAACAAGATTCATCAGCGGGAACGTGATAGCTAATCCGGCAATAGCCATTGCGCCTACGCCTCGCCCAATAAATATGCTGTCGATAATATTATAGAGCGACGTTGCTACCGATGCAATAATAGCCGGTACGGAATATTGCAACAGCAACTTGCCAATCGGAAGAGTACCCAACGACATCGGGTTCTTCGATGAGACCGCTTTTACAGATGTATTGCTCACTTCGCTTAGTTTATTTCAAAAGGTTTATGCGTTTTTAGCAGAATGTTAGTAACTTTGCACCGCAAATTACCTCTGCGGTAACCAAATTATTTGAACCATTCTTATTTATTTCGACAACCATATATGGAATATAAGGCTGCCTTATTCGACCTTGACGGTGTACTCATTGATAGCGAAACGCTCTACACCGGCTTTTGGGAAAAAGTAGGAAAAACCCACCATTTACCCTCACCAACCTTTGCTCAAGACATCAAGGGAACAACCCTTAACGATATCTTGACAACGCATTTCGCCGACCCTCAGGTCCGTGAAGATGTTAATCGTATGCTCCATCAGTTTGAGAACGAAATAGTATATCCTATCTTTCCCGGAGCATTAGAATTTGTTGACTCCTTACGAGCAAACGGCATCAAGACTGTTATAGTAACAAGTAGCGACGACAAAAAGATGGATTTCCTGTTTGCACAGCATCCGAATTTTGCATCGCACTTCGATGCCATCGTTACCGCTACCGACGTCCATCGCTCAAAACCGGATCCGGAACCGTATCAAGTTGGAGCTAAGAAAGCCGGTTGCAATCCCAACGAATGCATCGTGTTTGAAGATTCATTTCAAGGATTGGAATCCGGGCGCAGCGCCGGTGCTTACGTTGTAGGACTTGCCACGACCAATTCTGCCGACTCCCTTCAGGGAAAAGCCGACAGAATTGTTAATTCGTTGGCAGAACTTATCGGCGTAGAAATTGGCTAACCGGATTTTCTACACCCGATAAATTACCGAGCTATTAGCATGCCTTGAACGACATATCCAGGCCCTTAACCGAATGAGTCAGCGCGCCTACGGATATGAAATCAACGCCTGCTTCGCCATAAGCGCGAAGCGTATCTAAGGTAATACCACCGGAGGATTCAACCTCTGTACGACCATTGATCAGTTTTACAGCTTCAGCAGTGCGTTCGGGGGTAAAGTTGTCGAGCATGATGCGGTCAACACCGGCCTCCAATGCCTGCTGAATCTCTTCGGTATTACGGGTTTCAACCTCAATCTTCAGGTTCTTTCCGTTAGCCTTCATCCACTGCTTTGCGCCATTTACTGCCTGCGGAATACCACCGGCAAAGTCAACGTGATTATCCTTAATGAGAATCATGTCGAAAAGGCCCATGCGATGGTTTGCACCGCCGCCAATCTTTACGGCTTCCTTCTCCAAGATGCGCAATCCGGGGGTAGTCTTGCGAGTATCCAACACCTTTGCCTTCAGGCCTTCAAGACGCTGCTGATAACGAGCTGTCTGCGTTGCAATACCGCTCATACGCTGCATAATATTCAGCATCAAGCGCTCGGTCTGCAACAAAGAGCGTACGCTACCCTCTACCTTAAAAGCGATATCTCCGGGCTTTACGTGAGCTCCATCGTTGATATAAACAGTCATCTTCAACGAAGGGTCAAACTTATCAAACACCTTACGGGCAATTTCTACGCCGGCCAGAATCCCCTCCTCCTTAACCAAGAGGTGCTGGGCTCCGGTCTCGTCAGCCGGTATGGTAGATAAAGTTGTAGCATCGCCGTCGCCAACATCTTCAGCAAATGCGAGCGTCAGCAGGTCATCTATAAATTCGTCGCGGGTTTTCATCAGTGTAATTTTTATCAATTTATTGCACAAAATTACGAATTAACCCGTAACTTTACAAATTGAAAGCCTCCAAACAGCTTCCCAAATTTGCATATTACAAGTTACAGTCATGAAAATAACCCTTATGGTTGTTGGGCGCACAACTTCAGCCAACCTTCGCGCCGGAATTGAAGAATACGCCAAACGTATTAATCGCTACATACCTTTCGACATTGTCGAACTCCCCGACGTAAAAACTACAAAGAAACTAACCGAAGAGAAGCAAAAGGAAACTGAAGGAGAGATGATGCTCAGCCGTATCCAGCCGGCTGATTACATTGTATTGCTCGACGAACGAGGCAAAGAAATGACTTCACGCGAATTTTCACTAACACTGGAACGCAAGGCGCAGACCGTTGCCAAGCAACTGTATTTCATTGTAGGTGGCCCCTACGGATTCTCCCCGGCGGTATATGCTCGCGCTAACGAGAAGATGTCGTTATCCAAGATGACCTTCCCCCACGAAATGGTCCGCTTGTTCTTCACCGAACAACTCTACCGCGCCTACACTATTCAACGCAACGAGCCGTATCACCACGACTAACACCTCGGCCGGCAAAAGCAGCCTGCTCGCTTCGCCCCCTCTTTCTAAATAAATTTTGTTAAAGAACGAGGTAAACACAGAGATGCAAGCTGAAAAATTGCTAAATTTGTAGATTATTTGAAGAAATGAAAAATATCCGCAACTTCTGTATTATAGCCCACATCGATCACGGCAAAAGTACGCTTGCCGACCGTCTGCTTGAATTCACAAAGACTATCGACTCTAAGGACCTGCAAGCTCAGGTACTCGACGATATGGACTTGGAACGCGAGCGCGGTATTACTATTAAAAGCCACGCTATCCAGATGAATTATCGCCTGGATGGACAAGATTATGTACTGAACCTGATTGACACTCCGGGCCACGTTGACTTCTCTTACGAGGTATCGCGCTCTATCGCCGCATGCGAAGGTGCGTTGCTGATTGTCGACGCAACCCAAGGTATTCAAGCACAGACTATTTCCAACCTCTATATGGCTATTGATTCCGACCTGGAGATTATCCCGGTAATCAATAAAGTTGACTTGGAAAGCGCAAATCCCGATGAGGTTGAGGACCAGATTGTTGACCTATTAGGCTGCAAACGCGAAGAGATTATTCGCGCCAGCGGCAAGACAGGCATCGGCGTAGAAGAAATTCTCCATGCTATCGTTGAGCGTGTACCGGCTCCGAAGGGTGACCCTGACGCACCCCTGCAAGCCCTGATTTTCGACTCCGTATTCAACCCCTTCCGCGGTATTATTGCCTACTTCAAAATCGAGAATGGCACGATTCGCAAAGACGACTTCGTTAAATTCGTTGCTACCGAAAAGGAATATAACGCCGATGAAATCGGTGTGCTGAAAATGGACCTTTCGCCCCGTCAGGAGCTATCGGCCGGCAACGTAGGATATATCATTTCCGGTATCAAAACCTCGAAGGAAGTTAAGGTAGGCGATACTATTACCCACGTCAACCGCCCGGCTCCGGCCATCGACGGTTTCCAAGAGGTGAAGCCTATGGTATTCGCCGGCGTCTACCCTATCGAAGCTGAAGATTTCGAAAACCTGCGTAGTTCGCTGGAAAAGTTGCAGCTCAACGATGCCTCGCTAACCTTCCAGCCCGAATCATCTATGGCCCTTGGCTTCGGTTTCCGTTGCGGCTTCCTCGGCTTGCTCCACATGGAAATTATCCAGGAACGCCTCAGCCGAGAATTCAATATGGAGGTGATTACCACCGTGCCCAACGTTTCCTATAACGTCTTTGACAAAAAAGGCAACAAGACCGAAGTCCACAACCCCTCCGGCCTGCCCGACCTTACCCTCATCGACCATATCGAAGAGCCATATATTCGCTCGTCTATAATCACTACCGCCGACTTTATCGGACCGATTATGACGCTCTGTCTGGGCAAACGTGGCGAATTGGTTAAGCAAGAGTTTATCTCCGGCAACCGCGTTGAGCTGATTTTCGATATTCCATTGGGCGAAATCGTTATCGATTTCTACGATAAGCTGAAATCAATCTCCAAGGGATACGCTTCATTCGACTATCATCTCCACGACTTCCGTCCGTCGCGATTGGTAAAGCTCGACGTACTGCTCAACGGCGAACCGGTCGATGCCCTGTCAACCCTTACCCATGCCGACAATGCCGTACAATTCGGGCGCCGAATGTGTGAGAAACTGAAGGAGCTGATTCCGCGTCACCAGTTCGACATCGCAATTCAGGCCGCTATCGGAGCAAAGATTATCGCCCGCGAAACTATTAAGGCTGTCCGCAAGGACGTAACGGCAAAGTGCTACGGTGGCGACGTATCGCGTAAACGAAAACTTCTCGAAAAGCAGAAAGCCGGTAAGAAACGTATGAAGCAAATCGGCTCCGTACAAGTTCCGCAGAAGGCCTTCCTCGCAGTTCTAAAACTCGACTAATCAGGAGAGAGGGAGAGAGGGAGAGAGGGAGAGCGAATTACAGCGAAGAATCTTCTCCACCATACCACACAATATAATTGCCCCCACAGAAGCCAATGAGTTACAATGGCTAATGTGGGGGCAACGCATCTATTACAAATCTATTTTGGGGGGAGGCTGCAACATCATATCTCAATGTCTGGGTGCACAGCCTTTATTCTTTGTATCAATAGTTCCACTGGCAAGCAATCATACCGAGGTTGGTGCAACCGATAGTACGAAGGTCAACAATCATATTGTAACGACAGTTGATATAAGTCAGAGCCTGGTCGAACGATACGTCGAGGACTGAGAGTTGGTTGTTATTGCAAATCAAACGCTGGAGGAAAGTCTGATTCGACAGGAATAACGAAGTTAAATCGTTATACGAGCAATCTACATAAAGCAGATTCGGACATTTACTAACCGTAAGATCGGTCAAATCGTTATACGAACAAACAAGGTCGAGCAGACGCGGACAGTTGTCGATTGCAAGTTGCTTCATATTATTATCGGAGCAAAGAAATGAGCTGAGCGACGGCAAGTTGGAGACAACCAACTTCTGCATCTCGTTGTCATCTACATTGAGATTCTGGAGATTGGTCAGACCGGCGAGCACCAGGCTCGAAAGCTTATTGTAGCCGCAATAAAGATTCTTAAGATTCGTACAGTTGGTAACCTGCAAGTTTTCCAAGCGATTCCCCTGGCAATTCAAAGTCTTGAGGGTAGACGAACTGGAAACGTCTAGGTCAACAAGCAGGTTATTAGAGATATTCACGGTCTGAATCAGGGGGGTATTCGCCAAGTCGAAGTCAGTCAGACGATTCTTATAGATATTCAGCGTCATCAACGACTTGCAACCGCTAAGATCCACTTCGCGAATCTGATTACGCGAGGCATTGAGGTTTGAGAGATTGGCATCGTTAGCAACAGATAAAGCCGTCAATTTGTTGCGCGATACGTCGAGCTTCGTAAGCATCGAAAAGTTTGAGAGGTCGAGAGTACCTGCCAGATGCTTATCTTTCCATTCAATGGAAACTACATGGCCGTTATCAATAACCACTCCGTTCCATGTCGTCGGAGAATTCAAATCCGTAATTTGCAGAGCCAATGCATTAGTTGCATCCTTTTCGCCCGGCTGCGATAAGAAATTCTGAAGTTGCTGCAACTCGGCCTTGGCTAAACGTTGAGCGTAAACACTCATACATCCCAGCATGAGCGAAATCAGTAGAATCAGCTTTTTCATATCTAAATAGTTGTTTAAGGGTTAATAAAGTTTTATACACAAATCAGTGAACCATATCCAGAACGGACAAAATACTATAAAGAGAATTACCGACAGAGCCAAAGAAGATGTACCGGTGGCTACATACGTATCATATTCGTCTGCAATTATTACCCCGGAGAAGGCCGGAGGCAGGGCGCCGGCAACAACCAGCATCTTCAGGTTCATCGGATCCATCTTAAAAATGAGGCCGACAATCAGCAATAGTCCGGGCATAACAACCAACTTCATGATTGCTCCGAGAACTGCTTGCCAGTTGATTGTTACCTTGACGGCTGACAAGGCAACGCCGGCAGCGAACACGGCTAACGAAGCGTTAGCACCCTTAATCAGAACAAACGAGGGGGAAGCCCATTTCGGCCAGGGTATTCCAAGGATTACCCAAATCACAGCCAGGATGGGAGCCCAAGCAACCGGTTGCATCAAAGCATGAATTACCGGTTGCCAGGCTGAGGGGCGCTTCTTTCCGGCAGGCACCGGATTCGTCTTCTCCAAGGAGGCATTCAACAGAGAAAGCCCAACCGGAATACCAACGGCATTCACCACAATACCAACAATAGCTACAACCAAGGCCACGTAAGGCGTAGTACCAAAGATAGGCTCCAAAACAGCGAATCCCAAGAACCCAATGGTTGATGACCCACTGATTAACGCCATGATTGCAGCGTCCGCACCGGTGTTCTGCTTGAAACACCATTTGTAAACGTAGTAGACCAGCATGAAACAGAACATCATCACTATCAGCGAAATCAGCGTCAGCTTGATATCCTGAATCAGCATTTCGCGCGAAGCATCGACTATGGAGACGAATAACGCTGCAGGCAAGGCATAATCTAATACGACCTTGTTGAAAGCTTTTGCATTCTCTCCATTAAATATTCCCTTTTTACCGGAAATGTATCCGGCAAGCATTACGACGATAATAGGGACTATCGCGTAGACTATTATATGGAGCATGGTAATTGAGGGGATTTGTGTTAAGCTGTCAGTTATTATCTCATACAGTAATGTTAATCAGAGGCGCAGGATTTAGGTAACCGATATGTCCACTCTCCTGGCCGGCATCGGCTGCAAGTTGAACATCGATCAAGGCCGGAGCCTTAGATTCGATGGCTTCCTTGAGAGCATCCGCAAACTGCTGCGGAGTTGTTGCGTAGTAACTTTTCGCTCCGAAGGCTGCACCCATCATATCGTAACGTGCATCAACATCGAGAGTGGTTGGAGCCGGATCGGAGGTGTCAACCAGCGGTTTTCCTATACCGTTATAGATACCGCCGTTATTGAATATGCAGACCGTAACAGGCAACTTGTAGCGGCAGATGGTTGAGAAGTCCATACCTGAGAAGCCAAAGGCTGAATCTCCTTCGATGGCAACTACCGACTTGCCGGTAGCAACGGCTGCTCCGATGGCCGAACCCATGCCCATTCCCATGATGGCCCATGTTGCACAATCTATGCGATGGCGAGGCAGGCTCATGTTGATGGCATCGCGAGTATCGTCCAACGTATTCGCGCCTTCGTTGACCAAAATAACATCCGGATTAGCCTCAATTATCGGCTTTGCTACAGCGAGGGCACTCCAATGCGTCATCGGCACGGTAGTAACATTTAGTTTCTGGGCAAACTTACTGCTCTTCACCTTTGTCATGGCTTGCAAGCCGGCCACCCACGTTGGGTCCATTGCGAGCTCTACGCCCTTGAGTTTCTCAATGATTGCGGTCAGCGAACTACGTAAATCGCCGATTACCGGTGCATCAATATGGCGGTTGCAGTCAATCTCTTGAGGCTCGATATCGAGCTGAATAAATCGGCCTTGTTGGTTCCACTTTCCTCCTCCGCGACTCAACAACCAGTTAAGTCGGGCACCGACCAGCATAACAACATCGGCTTCAGCCATAATCTGCGAACGACAAGCGAGGGCACTTAGCGGATGGTTATCCGGCATTACACCTTTTGCCATCGACATTGGATAGAAGGGAATTCCGGCAGACTCGATAAGAGTCTTCAACTCATTTTCAACACGAGCATAGGCTGCACCCTTACCGATAAGAATAGCCGGACGTTTGGCCGTTGACAGAAGGCTTACGGCTCGCTCAACCGAAGCAACCGATGGCAACATCGCCGGATTTAAATCAACGGGTTGCTGCAACAAGGCTTCTGCATCTTCGCGATTCATCACCTGTCCGAGGGCCGGGGTAGTTATATCGAGGTAGACACCTCCGGGGCGACCGGAGATTGCTGCTCGATAAGCGCGTACTACTCCCAAGGGAATATCTTCGGCACGATTAACCCTAAAGGCCGCTTTTACCAATGGTTTGGCTATACTGAGTTGGTCGAGCGCCTCATAATTGCCCTGTTGCAGGTCGATCGGTTCGCGTTCAGATGAACCGGAAATCTGAATCATAGGATAACAGTTGACCGTAGCATTGGCCGTAGCTGTCAGCCCATTGAGGAATCCCAAAGAGGAAACCGTCAGCAATACGCCAGGTTTGCCGGTAAGATAGCCCTCGGTTTGCGCTGCCATTCCCGCCTGCTGTTCATGACGGAAACCGATAAAACGCAGGCCCTCGCCCTGAGCGATGTAGGCCACCTCGGTTACCGGTATCCCAACCAGCCCATACATCGTAGAGATTCCGATGTTTTTCAATGAGCGTGCTAGAATATACATACCGGTAACCTGTGCCGGGAATTTCGGAGCTACATCCGCACCGTTAACCTTCGGTGCAGTGGTTGACATGGTAGTTTTTGAAACAGTATCAGACATAACGGTAAGTTTTTCATTAGGACATTGGAGTTGGCGGAATCGGCTCGGTAGTGCCGTTCTTGGCAAAGGCGGCAATTTCATCATCGGTATAACCCAATGACTTCAGGACATCATCGGTGTCGCCGCCAAGTTCCGGACACGGAGCGTAGGTAGGCTGATAGGTTGACATTGTAAACGGACAACCTACAGTCACGAACTCTCCGATACGGCCTCCTTGGTCAATTTTTACCAGGGTATTTCCGTCGTAAAGAGATTCATCGGTCAGCAACTCCTTGGTAGAAATCACCGGCCCTACCGGTACGCCTACCTTTGAGAGGATGTCGGTTACTTCATACTTGGTTTTATCGGCTGTCCAAGCACCAATGCGACGGTAGATTTCCTCTTTGTGGCGGTCACGGGCATCGGCCGTATTGAAGTCGGGATTGGTAAGCCAATCCTCAAAGCCCATTCCCTGACAGGCCAATTCAAAATCTTTTACGCCACGCTGGAGGATGATGTAAACGTAGTTGTTAGCATCGACTTCGGAATCGTAGCCTCCGGCAGGTTTACACTTGTAGGTCCAGCCCAGAACGCCCCCGCCCTCGGTATTGCCGCTACGCGGAACGCAGTCGCCAAACTTTCCGTTGGGATATTGCGGAGACTGCGATATGTAACCAATCTTGTCGAGCGTAAGCTGGTCGCGCGTCTTGATGCGGCAGAGGTTTAAGCAAGCGTTGTGCATGGATTGATATACATAGCAACCAATCCCCGTACGCTCGCGCTGAGCCAGGGCTGCAAGCAAGCCGATTGTAAGGTGCATACCTGTATTGCTATCGCCCAATGCAGCGCCGCTCTGAGTAGGGATGTTCTGCTCGCCGTCATACCAGCCGGTAGTTGCAGCAGCTACCGCAGTTACCTGCGCGATAGGTTCGTAGGCTTTCAGATCCTTGTATTTCGACGATTCCGGGAAGCCCTTAATTGTGCCATAGATGCAACGCGGATTGAGCTTATGGACAACTTCCCAGCTAAAACCGAGTTTGTCCATTGCGCCCGGGTGCAGGTTCTCAACGAAGATATCGCAATCCTGAATCAGCTTGGTAAGGATTTTATTGCCATCTGCAGTCTTTGCGTTGAGTGTCAGCGATTTCTTTCCGGAATTGAGCTGCAGATAGTAGTAGCTGGGCAGTTCGGGGTCAAACTGCAATTCCTTACGGGTTGCATCGCCAACGCCGGGGCGCTCAATCTTGATAACCTCAGCGCCGAGCCACGCAAGCATCTGCGTACATGACGGACCGGATTGCACCTCCGTAAAATCAACAACCTTAATACCTTGAAGTGGGGCAGTATTCATAGCCTTTTTGAATTTTGGTTAATGTTTAAACGTTTTTGAATTATCTTTGAACTACAAAAACGAAACTTGAATTTTGGTTCTTAGAATAATATCTTAAAAACATTACAAAACTAAATTAGTTCACCTACCACCCCGCTTATCTTAATCCCTCAAGGATATTTCCCCTAAAAACATAGCAGACATTCCGGACAGCCGGAATGTCTGCTATATATCAGTTATTTTACTGTTTAATAACGCGTTATCTAAGGCGTTATCGAATGGAATATCGTGTAAAATTAGTCTACGTTATGGAGCGTATGGTCCATGCGATGTTTCTTTGTTGACAGATAGAAACGGTCGTGCTCCGTAGGCTCGATTTCGATAGGTACGTTTTCTACAACCTCCAGGCCATAACCCTCCAAACCGATTCGCTTAACAGGATTATTGGTAATGAGGCGCATCTTCTTAATACCTAATTCATGCAGGATTTGCGCACCAACGCCGTAGTCGCGCTCATCGGCCTTATGGCCAAGGTGCAAGTTGGCGTCGACTGTATCCATCCCCTGCTCCTGAAGCTTGTAGGCACGTATTTTATCCATCAAACCGATACCACGGCCCTCCTGCAGAAGGTAAATTACCGCTCCGCGGCCCTCCTTATCAATCATGCGCATAGCGCGATGGAGCTGTTCGCCACAATCGCAACGCAGAGAGCCGAAAATGTCGCCGGTTGCGCACGATGAATGAACGCGAACCAGCACCGGCTCATCCGTGCGAACATCGCCCTTGATAATAGCAATGTGCTCCAGGCCGTTACTCTTCTGGCGGAACGGTATCAGATGAAATGTGCCAAAGGCCGTTGGCAGGTTTACTTCCTCGCCCTTCTCAACGGTCGACTCCTGACGCAGACGATATGCAATCAAATCGCGAATAGAAATCAACTTCAAGCCCCATTCATCAGCACGCTTACGCAGCTCCGGCAAGCGAGCCATCGAACCGTCATCGCTCATAATTTCCATCAAAGCGGCAGCAGGTTGCAGCCCGGCCAGACGAGCCAGGTCAACAGCGGCCTCGGTATGGCCGCACCGACGCAATACTCCGGCATCCTGAGCATAAAGAGGATTGATATGTCCCGGACGTCCGAACGTTTCCGGCTTTGAATTAGGATCGGCAAGCGCACGAATCGTAGCGCAACGGTCATGAATCGACACGCCCGTTGAGCAACCCTCGAGCTTGTCTACCGTAATGGTGAACGGAGTTCCCAATACGGATGTATTGTCGGCGGTCTGAGGCTCCAAACCGAGTTCCTTACAACGCGATATGGTAATCGGTGCGCAAAGCACACCTCGTGCGTTTTTAAGCATGAAATTCACCTGTTCGGGGGTGATTTTCTCAGCAGCGACAATAAGGTCTCCCTCATTTTCACGGTCCTCGTCATCGACAACGACTATCATTTTACCCTCTTTGAAATCCACGAGGGCATCTTCAATAGAGTCGAGTTTAATTTTGTCAGTGTTCATCGTGTTTGTTGAATTTGATGGCAAAGGTCAACCAGTTGTTGCGTATTCTCAATTACTTGGCTGAGATTACGCGGACTGATTTTATAAGGATAACAATTTAGCAGCCGAATGGCTTTATGGTTTTTAGAGTTCGACAGGAACTCTATCAGATTGTTCATTTCGTTCTGTAATGCATCGAATCCCTTATGACGCAATACCGTATAAACGATCTTCTTCCAGAAGGGCAGTTTGGCATAGCTGTCGCCCAACGACCTGGCTGATTGGAGCATAGGCTCTAAGCGCACCAATGCATCTTCAGGGGTTACATCGACCATAGCATACTCCTTAACTTCCAATTCGCGCTTTTGCAAGCCTCGCAAGCGCAGGTAGAAATTCTTATAGGCATCAATATTCAGCACGGCTGAATCGCGCATTGCCTTGTAGGTAAGGAACACACCTAACGGCAAGAGCACAAACGAGCTGAGCCATACACCTTCCCATACGGGCAGCCCGCCATCTCGCGCCAACTTATAGCCGGTATTATCAATGATGTAATAGAAGATAAAGAGGAATACGGAGATTACCAACGGCGTACCGATACCCCCCTTGCGAATGATGGCGCCCAACGGTGCTCCAATAAAGAAGAATACCAAGCACGCAAACGATAAGGTAAACTTCTTATGCATTTCGATACCATGGCGACGAATCGTCTGGCGGTCCTCCTCCATAACAATACTCTTGAATTCGTAATCCTGACGAATTCCCGTAGCCCTATTGAGGGCCATCGTTAGATAGGAACGCGTCTTGCCGGGATTCTCTTTATAGAAAACAGAGTCAATGTCGATCGGATGATTCATAGCTACGGGCTTCTGAAGCTCGCGTACCGACTTATCCCCCTGACGGGTTACAACGTAATCCGAAATTCTAACGTGGGGCATCTGCTGGAGTTCACGCGCATATACCGCACCGATCGAATCAACGCGCTTGCCTACGGAATCAATCGTTGCCTGCAGTTCGGTCATATTCTTACCAACATACTGATTACGCATGCCGGATTCATCCATACGATTAAAGTTTGCATCAAATGCCAGCAGAATTTCCTTCAAAGTAAATTGCTCTCGACGATAAGGTTGAGCACCTTTGTTCATCCTGCCTTGATTCTCGCGCAAATTCTCGAATTGTTCGCCACTATAAAGCTGCAAGAACAGGTGGACTTTATCATCGGCCGATTTCAGGTGGCCTGAGTCGGCAAGAATTACCCTGGCATTATCGAAACCGCGCGATGTATCGTAAATCATCAAATTATAGAGCGTACCGTTTTCGCGATTCTTCTGCTCTACATAGAAGTTGTATCCCGGAATTTGGGAATAAAATACTCCCTCCGGAATTTCCAGCTCGGGCGATTTCTGGCGCATAGAATAAAGTAGCGTCCACATCTTCGTCTGCGCTATCGGCAATACATTATTCTGGAAGAAGAACGCACCAACAGCCACAAACGATATCAGCACGATCAACGGGCTCATCACCTTAATCAATGATATGCCGGAAGCTTTCATCGCCGTAAGCTCAAACTTCTCACCGAGATTACCGAAAATCATAAGCGAAGCCAACAATATTGCCAGCGGCAACGCCATCGGCACCATTGTCAAAGCAGCATAAAAGAAAAGCTCCCCTATTACGTCGATGGTCAGTCCTTTGCCTACAAGGTCATCAATGTAGCGCCAGAGAAACTGCATCAGCA
>CAZEST010000001.1:45982-61468 GCA_964514745.1 uncultured Alistipes sp. | reverse complement strand
TCGGCAAGCGCGATGGCAAGGTAATCCTTATCGACGAAATCCATACCCCCGACTCCTCGCGCTATTTCTATGCCGAAGGCTATCAGGAACGCTTCGAAAAGGGCGAGGCCCAGCGTCAGCTCTCCAAGGAGTTTGTACGCCAATGGCTCATCGACCACAACTTCATGGGCAAAGAGGGCCAGAGCGTGCCCGAAATGACGCCCGAATTCTGCAACGAAGTTTCCCAACGCTATATCGAACTCTACGAACACATTACAGGCATGAAGTTCGTTCCCGCGCCTTCTACGAACCTGGAAGAACGCATCGGCAAGAACCTGCTCGATTGCCTCAATAAACTCGCTTAGTAAAGACATTGGAAATCAAAGCCGAAAAAGTTACCCCCTACGGGACCAAACAGTCCAAGGGCGAACAGGTGGAGGAGATGTTCGACAACATCGCCCCCGCCTACGACTTTATGAACAGAGCCATGACCCTCGGTATCGACCGCAGTTGGCGTAAGAAGGTTGTGAAGGCTGTAGCAGCCGCTACGCCATCCACCATTCTCGATGTTGCTACCGGTACCGGCGACCTGGCCATACAACTTGCAAAAGCTAATCCGCAAGCACAACTAACCGGCATCGACCTCTCGGAGGGGATGCTGGAAGTTGGGCGTAGGAAAGTTGCGCAAGCAAATCTTGACAACCGAATTACTCTGCGCCAGGCCGATTGCCTTGCGCTGCCCTTCGCCGACGCCAGTTTCGACATCGTAACCGTAGCCTTCGGTGTGCGCAACTTCGAGCACCTCGACAAGGGCTATGCAGAAATGCAACGAGTACTCCGGCCAGGAGGCACGCTAATCGTCCTGGAGCTATCAACGCCTACCTCCCCCGTCGTCAAGCCGTTCTACAAGCTTTACACCCGTGGTATAATCCCCCTGTTGGGCCGAATGATTTCCAAAGACTCACGTGCTTACTCTTATCTCCCCGAGTCGATAGCCGCTATGCCGCAAGGAGAACGCATGCTTCAGCTAATGAGCGGAGCCGGCCTGTCTGACTGCTCCCTGCGCCCCTTAACTTTCGGGGTCAGCACTATCTACACCGGAACTAAATATTGACATTGCAATGAAAATTCTAAAAGGGCTATGTGCCGCCGCCATAACAATCATCCCGGCTACAACGGTTGCCGCCGACCTGTTGCCGGCAATGACAGCAGCCACTGATGGTGGCTCCCCCGTTAACAGTTATTCGCCCGTTGGATATGCAGAGCGTGCTCGCCTGATGATTGCCGACGAGAATTATCGTGGCGCCGTTGATCAGTTGCGTCGCTATCTATCATCCACAACCGCGGCTAAATCAACGCCCGAGCAGGAAGCAGCAGAGTATTACCTGGCAGTTGCATCCGCCCATATCCCCGGCGAAGATGCTGCCGGCCTCTTCTCAGCCTTCTTAGAGAAATATCCCGCATCGCTCTATCGCGAACGCGCATTGCTCGGTCTGGCCGGAGTGCTCTACGACCAGCAAGACTACGTTGGAGCTTTGGAAATTTACCAATCCATCAACAACGATGCGCTTAATCCCTCCGACAGCGAAGAAAAGAATCTCAACGAAGCCTACTGCTTGCTAAAATTCGCCCGTTACGACGAGGCCAAAAATATCTACAACTCGTTGCTGTCAACACCGCAAGCCAACAGCGCCAAATTCTATCTTGCCTACATCGACTACGTAAAAGGCAATTACGCCGAGGCTCTTACCGGTTTCAAGAAAGTAACTATTGACAACACCGATCCGGCAAGCCGTACGCCCTATTACCTTGCACAGCTCTATTACCGCCAAGGCGATTACCAACAGGCACTATCGCAAGCGCGCAAACTGCTCGCAGGCAACTGTCCGGAGGAATACCTGCCCGAAACGCAGCGCATAGCCGGCGAATCGCTCTATGAGCTGGGCAATGTCAACGAAGCAATCCCCCTGCTTGAAAGCTATGCCAACTCAACGGAAAATCCCCTCCCGTCGGCTCTCTACATCCTGGGCGTAAACGCCTACAACAGGGGTAATTACCAGAAGGCCCTGAGCATGCTAACTCCTGTGGTAAGCCAGGAGAACGCCATGGGCCAATCGGCCTACCTCTACGTAGGTCAAAGCTTTGTGCAGCAAGGCAACTACGATTCTGCCCTGCTTGCCTTCGACCAAGCTATCAAAAAAGATTACAACGACACCACAACCGAACTGGCCTCATACAACTATGCCGTTGCTTCAGCGCGAGGGGGCAAGGTGCCTTTCGGCTCGTCTGTTGCTCAATTCGAGAACTTCCTTCAGCGCTACCCCAATTCGCCGATGGCGCCCTCCGTTGCCGACTATGTCATCAACGGCTACATCAGTGATAACAACTACGGGGCTGCTCTGACCGCTATAAACAATATCAAAAACCCATCCGACAAGATTCTGGCCGCCAAGCAGAAAGTACTGCTCATGTACGGCGCGCGCCAACTTCAGGCAGGCCGCACCGACGATGCTGTAAGCTGCCTGACCGAAGCCCGCTCGCTTGGTCGCTACTCAGGCGAAATCGCCTCCGAATCGTCGCTCTGGTTGGGCGAAGCGCTCTATAAAAAGGGCGAATACAAGGATGCCGTAAAGCAGTATAACTACTTCCTAAAAGAGACCCCGACATCCAACAGCAACCATTCGCTGGCCCTCTACGATATGGCCTACGCCCAATTTGCTCTCAAAGATTTCTCGCAATCGAAAGATTATTTCAATAAGTATATCAGTTCGCTAAAGTCGTCTACCCCCTCCGACGTAACCGCTCTGAAGGCCGACGCCTACAACCGTATCGGCGACTGCTACTACTATTCATCCGACTTCACCTCGGCTGAAGCCAACTACGAAAAAGCAATCACCGAGGCGCCCTCCTCAGCCGACTATCCGATGTTCCAGAAGGCCATCATGAAGGGTTTGAGGCGCGACCATCAAGGCAAAATTGACGGTCTGGCCGCAATGATGAACCGCTTCCCTTCGTCAGCACTGATTCCTTCGGCCCTGCTTGAGACCGGCGAAAGCTATACCGAACTGAACAATAACAGCAAAGCGATTTCAACCTACACCACCCTCTCTAACCGCTATCCCTCAACCCCACAAGGCCGTCAGGGAGCACTGCTGTTAGCTATTGCCCAGCTCAACGCCGGGAGCACCGATAAAGCTATCGAATCATACAAGCACGTAATTTCAACCTATCCCACATCCGACGAGGCTCGTGCGGCAGCCGACGACCTGAAGCATATCTACGCCGACCGAGGCGAGATTTCAGAGTATACGCGCTTCCTGGCCTCCGTGCCCGATGCGCCGAAACTGGAGCAAAGCGAAATAGCCGCTCTGCAACTCGAAGGGGTAGAAAAAGCCCACGAGTCAGGCCGCGACGTTGAAGCTGCGCGCCAAGCTGAGGAACTGATTGCAGCTTATCCCGACTCGCCCCAGGCTGTTGATGCCCTGGCTATCTTAGCGGAGACTCGCGAAAAGCAGGGCAAACCTGCCGAAGCGCTCGCCGCATATCGCCAACTCGCTGAAAAATCGTCGAACGAAATCGACGTCAACAACGCCCGTATGGGCATCCTGCGCGTTAGTCGCGACCTTGGCAGCAACGAGGCCGTATTGGAAACCGCCAACCAGTTGCTGGAGTCGTCATCGCTCGGCAGCGACGACCGCAACGAGGTTATGCTGGCCAAAGCCCTTGCCCTGCGCAATACCGGCAAGAAAACCGAAGCCGACAAGATTCTGACTACCCTGTCGGCCAACCAGTCAACGCTGCCCGGCGCAAAAGCATCCTACTATCTCGCCCAGGACATGTATGACAACAACAACCTCTCAGGCGCCCTCAAGCAAGTTAACGCCCTTATCGATTCCAACACGCCCCACGAATACTGGCTGGCTCGCGGATTCATCCTCTTGAGCGACATCAAGCGTCGACAGGGCGACACGTTTGAAGCCAACGAATACCTGCGTTCTCTGCGCGAGAATTATCCCGGCAAGGAAGCCGATATCTTCCAGATGATCAGCACTCGCCTCTCCGATTAACCCCTGCAAAGCAGTAAACCTCATTTTGAATTGCAATGAAAAATCTTCATATTCTCCCATTAGGATGCCTGCTTCTACCTGCCGCTCTAATCTCCGGCAATATGCAGGCCCAAGATTTGAATAAAGAAATCACCATAGACCGCGATATCGTGCCTACGCAGCGCGCGGCCGCCCGTCCGGTAGTATTCCCCGGGCTGACCGCACCTACGGCCTCAACGGTCAACCTACAGATGGAGGAGGGCAACCCCTCGAAACTATCTACCGACCTGACGATTTTCAACCCGGCGGCAACGCCGGCGGCTTTCGAGGCTACTCCCTATCGCGGATACCTCGACTTAGGCTACTTCCCGACCATCAATCTCGGTCTTTCCGCCGGATATGCTATTATTGACAAGGACGCTACGAAACTCAACGTATGGGTGCAAGCTAATAATCGCAATTACAAGGGGATTGCAACCGACCTCGAAATGGTTGACAAAGACAAGAAATGGAAAACGCTTGACCTTACCGGCGGTTTCGACTTCGCTCAGCGCTTCGGCAAATACAACTTACTGCGCCTGTCGACCGACGTTGCCTACGGTAGCTGGAACATCAACGAGCGTGCAATAACGCTCAACGATGCTCAGCGCTATCTCTATAACCCCTATTCCGATCTCAACAATTTCCGTTGGCACTTGAACGGCAGCTTTGACGGCCGCGCCAACGAGAATCTAACCTACGGCCTCGGAGCCGCTTTCGGCCTGCTCCATAACAACGATGTAGACAAGGATATGATTGGCTATATCGGCACCCCGGCAAAAGCCGTTAACCAATCGCAGATTACGTTCAACGGCTACGTACGCGAACAGGTTTCCGACCATGCCTCTGTAGGAATCAAGGTTGAAGGCGATTTCCTCCACTCCAATTCGTTCTACACCCCGCAACGATATATCCTCGTTGACAACGGCATGGAGGTTAATGCCGATGCACTTTCGAGCAAAACCCTCGGCCACGTTGACTTCATCCCCTCTGTAGATTACAACACCGGGACATTCTACGGCAAGGCAGGCGTGCGTCTGCAACTTTCTGCTAATTCAGGCAAAAGTTTCCATATCGCGCCCGACATCTTGCTTGGTGTAAACCCCGATGCGCGTTTCGGCGCATGGTTGAAACTGGGTGGCGGCGTTCAGACCAACTCTGCTGAATCGCTTTACATGATTAACCGCTATGTCAACACCAAGTATGCCTACGAAATGTCCAACCTGGCCTTCACCGGGCAGTTAGGCCTCCGCATTGGTCCGTTCTACGGCGCATCGCTGACATTGACAGCCGACTATGCAGCCGCCAACAACTGGTTGATGCCCTATCAATGGCTATCGCGCAGCTGCGCTACCAACCTATTCTACAACAGCGACCTGCGCGCATGGAAAGTCGACGCACGCATCGACTGGGAATATCGCAATCTGCTGAAAGTTGGCCTCAGCTATGAAGGCTCGCTCGGCAGCGCCGAAAAGGATAGTTGGATTTACTGGAGCGACCGTGCGCGCCATGTATTGGGCGCCTCCGTTTCGGTTACCCCGATTTCAGCCCTAACAGTTGACCTCGGCATAACGGCTCGTCTGAACCGCTTCTATTCGCTGTATGTTGCGCCGGAGCGCATCTACCTCAACAATCAGGACTATACCGAAACTACCGAACCCACCTACCTGAAGCAGTCGATTGGCGACCTGACCAACCTTTGGGCCGGTGCCTCCTACAAAATTACGCCGGCATTTACCGTATTTGCGCGTTTCGATAACATCCTGAATAAACGCACACAGATGGTATTCAACATTCCCAACCAAGGTTTTACCGGTCTGTTCGGTATCGGATATAAGTTCTAATTTGCCCTATGTTCAAGCCACGTTTGCTGCGAGAAACAGCTGAAATCGCTTTCACTGAAATCAAGCGGTTCATTGAGTCAAGACTGACCGATGAACTGTCGTTGCGCCGCGTGTCCGCTCCGCTCTATTTGCCATCAGACTCCGGCTTGAACGATGCAGGCGAAGTAATCCGCTTCCGTCTGCCTATGACCGGCGAAGAAATGGAGATCGTCCGAGGCCTCAACCTCTGGCTTCGCACCCAACTCGTCCGCTACGACATCGCCCCCGGATTCGGCGTCTACACGATTATGAACGCTATCCGTCCGGAGCTGGTTGAGAACGCTACATCTTCGCCCCATATCGGCGCCTGGGCTTGGCAACAGGTAGTTGCTCCGGAGAATGTCAATCCCGAATATCTTGCCGAAACCGGCAAGACAATCTACGAGTTGCTACAACACACCGAAGCGCGCATCATCCAGCTTCTGCCCCACCTAACCATTACTCTCCCCGAAAAAATCATTGTTATGCAGGAAACAGAATTAACCGAAACGTTTCCCGACTCAACAAGCGAACGCTGCGAATACCAGTACCTCCACGACCACGATAACCGCGCCGTGATGATTATCGACAGCAACCTTAACGGACGCATCATAATCTGGAATCAGATTGTAGGCAGGCCGTTGACCATCGCCGATATCTCTATCTCTGTCAAGCGTCCGGTACGGTCTATCGGTGGCAATATCTACCGCGACCAGTTCGCCATGCAAATCCTACATCAAGAAACCTTACTTAGATAATATATGCGAATCGACATACTTACTGTTCTCCCCGAAATGTTCGACTCCCCCCTGGGGTGCTCCATCCTTAAGCGCGCCCAAACTAAGGGGCTTGCCGAATTCCACGTTCATAATCTGCGCGATTATACAACCAACAAGCACCGCAAGGTCGACGACTACCCCTTTGGCGGCGAAGCCGGAATGGTAATGCAAGTAGAGCCCATCGACCGCTGCATCTCGGCGCTGAAAGCCGAGCGCGACTACGACGAAGTAATCTTCACCTCGCCCGACGGAGAGCAATTTGACCAACCAATGGCCAACCGCATGTCGCTCTACAACAACATCATCATCCTATGCGGCCACTATAAAGGCGTCGATTACCGCGTGCGCGAGCACCTAATCACTAAGGAAATCTCCATTGG
This sequence comes from uncultured Alistipes sp., assembly GCA_964514745.1. Classification (GTDB taxonomy): domain Bacteria; phylum Bacteroidota; class Bacteroidia; order Bacteroidales; family Muribaculaceae; genus UBA7173. The sequence continues at coordinate 54,383 of CAZEST010000001.1, read as the reverse complement.
CGACTACGTATTGACCGGAGGCGAGCTCCCGGCCATCATCATCTCCGATGCTATCGTCAGGGTAATTCCGGGCGTACTGGGCGACGAACAGTCGGCCCTAAGCGACTCCTTCCAGGACAACCTGCTATCGGCCCCCGACTATACCCGCCCGGCCGACTACAACGGCTGGCGTGTCCCCGACATCCTCCTCTCCGGCCACGAAGCCAAAATCGCCGAATGGCGCCACGAGCAATCCCTCGCCCGCACTCGCCTCCTCCGCCCCGACCTCCTCAAGTAAACCCCGGAGTTTCGGCTTCCGCCTCAACCACCGTCCCCCCTCCTCTCGCCTCTCCTCCGCCTCTCCAGGCTCTCCTGTGCCCCCTTCCCAGGCCCTCCTGTGCCCTTGTCCGGTTGCCGAAGCGAAGCGAGGCCTCCACCTCAGTTGCCGGAGCGAGGCTTTTCCCTTTTAGCCAATGCCCCACAAAAAAGCCCCATATCGCTGCATCTCGCAGCGGTATGGGGCTAAACTCTATAAGAGTCACATCACTAAACTCTTATATCTTGTTTTCCAAATTCAGCTTGATTGTGTAAAAACATTACAGTACAATCATTCATCACATTATGTAGTGCATTGCCTTATTAGCGAATAATTTCCTTGTTAACCTTCGTCCCGCGCACTACGATATAAATGCCGGAAGTAGGTTCGGTAACCTTCATGCCCTGAAGGTTGTAGTAAACGGGAGCTACGTTATTGAGATCCTCTGTTACAGCCTCGACACCGCTGGACTGCGCCAGAGTTACCGTCATATTTGCAAAGTCGGCAACGATGCTATACGTACCGGGGGCTACAACCCACGCGTAAGCTGACGAAGCATCCACACCGACAGCAAATTTACGCATCGTTACGGTCTGACCCAGTGAGATTGGAGCATCCGACGTTGCAGCGCCGTAGCGGTCTGAGCCGTTGATAACTTCGTCCCATTCGGTTGTTTCGCCGGTAGTGCCGAGGACGGTTACGAATGAGAAGTATGCGTTATTATTGTCATCGGAAGCAGCAACAAACGTAACACTATTTCCCGTATACTTGTCGCCCGATTTAGTCATTTCAACGCCTACATTGGTCAACCATGAACCTTCTGCCAGGTTACCAATCACGTAGAGCTGATCGGGAGCTACACCCGTACCGGTATCGTCACCTGTACCGCCGCCACCACCTGTGCCACCGGCGTTATAAACACCTTGGTCGCCATTCATATTATAGATGTGGCCAATAGTGCAAACAAAGTCAGATGTCTGGTTGCCGGTGCCGGAGGTGCCGCAGTTAAATACCAATCCGGTAGTACCTTCGGGAACCTCATATTTGTAGATATTATCGCTTACCAATGTCATCTGCGAACCGGGCCATGTAGCATCGGTTGCGCCGCCCCAATAGTGGCAGTAAACCGACGACCAGTTGGAGACAGAGTTGTCGTAGTAAACGTAGTTGCCATCGGTAGTAGTGCTACCGCCGCCACCTGTGCCGCCACCGATATCGGGCATATCGTCGCCGGTGGTCAGGGTTACGGTCATGTTGTTAAAGTCAACCGTTACGTTATACGTACCGGGGGTTACGCTCCAAGCGTAAGCTGAAGAAGCATTAACATAAGCCTCGAAGCACTGCATCGGAGAGGCTGTGCCGACGGTAATCGGAGCATCCAAAGATGTTGCGCCGTAGCGGTCTGAGCCGTTGATAACTTCGTCCCATTCGGTTGTAGCGCCGGTAGTGCCGAGCGCTGTAACGAACGAGAAGTAAGACGTAGCATTTTCTTCATCAGCAGCAACGAGTTCAACGTTCTTGGCGATGAAGTATTTATCATTAGTCTTAGTCAGTTCAACGCCTACGTTAGTCAGCCATGAACCTGCTGCTAAGTTACCCATCAAATAGAGCTTATCGGGGACTGAGCTACCGGTATCGCCTGTACCGCCGCCTCCGCCGGTTGTGCCACCCTGAACTTCAGTCTTGGTCCAAACGCAATAGTTATTGCCTGAAGCCTTGATATCAGAATCGGAATAGCCTGAGGGAGAAGTCATTGCAGAACCAATCTTAACAACAGCCTTGCCGTTCGTACCGGTAATTTCTGCCATGTAGCAATCACGAGAAGACTGCAGCACGGTTACCGCGCTATTATTGTGGATACCTACAGAGTTACGGATATTAATCAGCGTCTGGATTTCCGACTTATACTGCTTGTAGTGGGGCAGGAAGATGCAAGGCGTACCGGGGCTCATCAGGATGAAGGCATTAGCAGCTACAACATCGCCCGTAAACTTATTGCTGTCGCGATACGTATCGTGGTTATCAACGAACGTTACAGCCAGCTGAGAATAACCGTAGTGGATCAAGCCGGCGGGCTGATCGGTCGTACCGTTAGCCTTCCAGCAGAGCTTGGTCATGTCGTTATAGTTGAACGCATTGTTCAATGCATATTTGCAAGCGAAGTCGAAAGCGGCAGATTCTTTACCGGTAGATTCGATCCATGCAGCCAGGGCATCGTAGCTCCCATCCCAATATTCGCCTACGGAATATGTAGGTTTGGCATATTGGTTGTAGATCTTGTTATACTGGCCGCTGTAGCCCTTACACATATCGTAGCGGAAGCCTACATATCCGAGATCCTCCAGCAGGAATTTGCAATAGTTCTTGCAGTTGTTCTGCACGTTGGCATTGGTATGGTCGAGGTCGCGCGAACCGGCAAAATCTTCACCGGTATCAGCAGCGCCTGTGCCGTGCTGCTGACCTGATTCGTTATTTACTTCATCGGTGCAGCAAATGCCGTCAAGCCCGATGTGCCATGTCTGGCCGTTCCACACTTCCGATGGGAAGTTAGTCCAGTTCGACACGCCGCTACGGTGGTTGATAACTACGTCTTCGATGATGCCAACGCCTTTTGCTTTATAGGTTGCGATCATCGAACGCAACTGAGCGTCCGTGCCGAAGCATGTATTATGGTTGGAAAACCAGTATACGGGAGCATAACCCATATTTTGGCCACCACAAACAGAGCCACTGTTGGGCACCCAAATAAGTTTAAAATACTGACTCAATTCGTCAGCTTGGCTTTCAAGTGTAGCCCATTTCGTGTCGGAATAAGAGTCCCAGTAGAACCCCTGAAGCATTACGCCCTGATAGTTAGCAGGCCAGCCGATAGCCGAGGCGCCAAACGACGTTGACGCAGCCAAGCATAACCCAAGGGCAGCTTTGGTAAAGAATTTCATGCGAGTAAATAGGTAAGATGAAATATGTAAGATATTTAGTTAATATCTATTATAGTTTTGTTCATGGCGCATGGAATACAATGCTATGTTTGTTCATGGTAATTAGACTAGCACGTACTTTATGCCATAACACTCTGCAAAGTTAGCGTTTTTTAACCAACCTTGCATATTAAATTTTGTTAATTAAGCTCGTAACTTTCTGATTTTCCAATCGTTTTCAATTCAGCTCATCCGGCGCACGATATTGCCCCTTTTCGGCGGTCTGTTTGCCATAGGCGATTGCATTGACCGGACAACGATGATAGCAGCGCAGACACATCGTGCACGAAGGTCCCCACTGCGGACGGCCGTCAGCCAACTGAATATTCATCATCGGGCATGAGCGGGCACACAGCCCACACGATGTGCATTTCTGAGCATCGGCCTTAAACGGCATCGGCGACATTTGAAACGCACGAAACCAGCCGTAAACAACATTGGTCTTCAACCAAGCCCAACTGCCGCGAGTTACATCGCTATCCGCATATCCACGACGGATTTCCTCTACGATTTCATCCACACGCGCCGGCATTGCCGACAATTTCTCGGCTTCCAAGTCTTTAGGGTCGACATCGAAGCCCTTCATGCAGACGTAAGTATTCGGCATTATTACGGAGAAGGCGCCCCGCGGAGTCCAGCCACGGCGCCCGATATGCTTGCGCCATTGGTCGTCGGCCCGGCCGATGTCGTCGCCACACGTGCATACCATAAAATGGCGCGCCTCATCGCCCCCCTTTAGCTTAACCTTATCGATAAACCGCAACACGATAGGCGGTACGCCCCAACTATAAATCGGGAACACCCAAATCAGATTTCTAACCCCCTGTCTGCTGTCGTTCGAGGCAGACCGACCGGCCGATTCGCAGTCGGCCTGCAGAGCTTCCAGGTTGATAAGTTGCTTATTCGGGTGGAGCAGACGGTCGCCCGAAAGCTCATAAATCATCTCCCGGCGGCTATCCTCCGGATAAAATGCTTGATGGAGGCGTTCTGCTACCAAACGTGAATTGCCCGTTCCCGAAAAATATATAATCATACCGAATTACCTATTAACGGTTCATAAGAGCCTGAGCAATTACCGGAAGGATAATAGCTTCCATAACGTCGTAGCCATCGGAGTTGGGGTGAACGCCATCCTTTGAGTAGGCCGGGTTCATCGTGCGACCGCTGCTGACCATCGGTGAGAAATAGTCAACGAAGGTAATGTTCTTGCTGTCGGCATAGGCCTTCAGTCGAGCGTTAATTGCATCTACGCGAGCCGATGCGTCAGTAATTGACGGATTCCAATAATATCCCGATACGGGCAAAACACTGGTCAGGATAACCTTAATGCCATTTGCCTGAGCCAGCTCTACCATCGAAATAATGTTCTCGATAGTGCGGTCGAGGTTAAACGCGCAAGTATTTTCGGCAGCATCGTTGGTGCCACCATTAATAATAACCACTGCAGGCTTCAGATTAATAACATCCTCGCGGAAACGTACGAGGTATTGATAGGTTGTTTGGCCGGAGATACCGCGCCCAATAAAGCCGTGAGCAGTAAAGAAATCAGGATGAGCATACACCCAGTTTTCGGTGATTGAGTTACCCATAAAGACTACTCGGTGCCCGTCGTTAGGCATCTCCTGTAGCTGGCTATTCTCTTTCTCGTAACGGGCGAAATAGGCCCAATCGTCATTGGCTGCTGAAGCCGACATTATTGTTCCAAACATAATCAGCCCCTGAAGTAGTGTTCTTATTTTTCTCATGATATAAGCAGAGTAAAGTTGTTGTCTATTTGTTATGGTGGCGGATGGTAACTTGCGTAGCGCCGTAGCCGTATTCGCGGAACGATGCATCCTGAACGTCGTGGCCCTTATAGCGATAGTTGAGCTCCTTCATTAGGGCCTGGCGCAGTACGCCCTCACCCTTGCCGTGGATGAAGACTATCTTCTTACCGACATTGCGCAGATTGGCATCCATCACCTTGCGGAAAGCATCAATCTGATAGTTTAATATTTCGGCATTCGACATTCCGCGAGTCGTGTCGAGCAACTCGCCAATATGCAGGTCAACAACCAGCGGTTCGTCGCGCTTAGGCTCGTGGTGTTTCACGGGCTGACGTAGCGGGCGCTTATCTTCATGGCGCTTCTGGCGCATAGCGTCCTCCAGCGAAGCCGAGTCAAACGCCATCGGGCGCTGGGGGATATCGTTCTTTACGATATCAACAGCAATTACCGGAGTATCAAAGTAGGGATTGTCGTGGAAACAGTGGAGCTTGAAAAATTTCGTAGCATCCAAGGGGCGCTCAACAGCGATGGGCGCCTTCAGCTGAAACTCCTTATCGCGCTTGAAGGCTACGTACTGCACGGCAATGCGATCCAATCGGCCAACCTGCTCGCGATCCAATTCCTCCAAGAACAGCTGTATATTCGGCTCAACGATGCCGGCAAAGCGCGTAGTCCACCCCTTATCGTCGTCGGAGCGCGACAGGAACGTGAAATAAAGGTAATAATTGGAGTCGTTAACCAGGTAGGCCTCGTAGGTTGTTGTCTGCAGATGCTTGATTTCTACAGGCTGAAAGCCGAGCACAAGGTTAATTTTATCGCCGGTAGAGGTCTCGATAACCGGTTCTGGCTTTTCAACCTCCGGCACCTGCGTCGGCACGAACTTCGATCGGCGTTCGGCCTCCTTGCGCTGTGCATCCTGAGCCGTACCGCCGAACGCATCGCGATGAGCAGTTTCAGCCCCGGCAGGGGTTACCACTACCAACTCCTTGAGCAGCACCGGGGTTTCAAACCCGTCATCCTCCTCAACATGAGCAATATTGCCATCAATTTTTACGATACGTCCTCCGCCGGTTGAACTGAGGAATCGAACAATGTCGCCTACTTTTGCCATTATATTTCGCTGTTTATGGTAAGATTCATATAACAAAAAAGAGTTGAAACTTGGATTACTCCAACATTCCAACTCTTTTGCTTTTGTCGGGGTGACTAGACTCGAACTAGCGACCTCACGCCCCCCAGACGCGTACTCTAACCAACTGAGCTACACCCCGATTCGAAGCAATCAAACTATTTTATCACTACCCTATCACTTTCGTGAGCCTGTCACTTTTGACTTTCCAATTCCCCTTACAGGGAACTTCAGGCAGCGGCTTGATTTCCAAAAGCGATGCAAAGGTACGCAGTTTTTTCCATCCCTCCAAATTTTTCGCCATATTTTTTTCAACTTTCCAATCAAAAATCCGCATTTGCGCTATCTTCTCGGCCTTTTATCCTCCCCTATCTGTAAAAATTCAGACAATTTCAAGATTCTACTACTGCCAACTCCGCCCGTTTTTCGTAACTTTGCAATGCATTTAAATTTAAAGTCATCGCCTTTTTAATCTATTGTTACAATGAACGCCTGGCTAACAGTTCTCCTACTTGTAATCTCCAACGTCTTTATGACCTTCGCCTGGTACGGCCACTTGAAGCTCCAGGAGATGCGCATCTTCACATCCAACACGCCTCTCTTCGTCGTAATCCTCGTATCGTGGGGCATCGCCCTGCTGGAGTATAGTTTTCAAGTACCGGCCAACCGCTTCGGCTTTCAGGGCAACGGCGGCGCCTTCTCGCTAATGCAGCTCAAAGTATTGCAAGAAGTAATCACGCTGATGGTCTTCACCATCTTTACCGTAATCTTCTTCAAAGGCGAGCCGCTCCATTGGAACCACTTTGCAGCCTTCCTCTGCCTCATCGCCGCCGTCTACTTTGTCTTCCTGAAATAGCTAATTCTTCAAGCAGCCAACCGGGACAACCAGCACGCCGTCCTGACGCTTATAGGCATACTGCCCAACAGCTGTCAGCACCATTTTAAACGATGGCTGCTTCATCTTTGTAGTATCAATCTTATTTGCCAACTTTATCAAGTTCTGCGCACCCTCATTGATAAGTTTTTCACCACCGAGCTTGATTTCGATCAACCCGTAGCTACCGTTGCGCAGATGAACTACAGCATCGCACTCCAATCCATTCTTGTCGCGATAATGATAAACCGTACCATTAACAGCGTCGGCATACACACGCAAATCGCGCACGCACAACGTCTCAAACAGCAAACCAAACGTATTTAAATCGTTAAGCAAGTCGTTCGGGCCAAGGCCAAGGGCCGCCGTAGCGATTGACGAGTCGGTAAAATAGCGAGTATCCGACGTACGGATCGCTGTCTTACTTCGCAAATTAGGATTCCATGCCGGCATATCCTCGATAACGAATATTTTATTCAAGGCTGCAATATAGGACCCAACAGTCTTGACATCCAACGTAGCAAAACTATTACCTTTAATATCATCCAGCATTGTAGCGTTGCCGACTTGCGCCCCCTGATTGCGTGCATACGAACGCATCAGTCGTCGAGCAAGTTCCTCATCGCGATTGCGGTTATCAACCCTCGAAATATCTCGACGCACAACCGCCTCAAAATATTCCTCAGCCTGGAGCAATGCTGATTTTGAGCTCGATTTTCCAACAGCCTTCGGCCATCCGCCTCGGCAGGTCAGAAATGCCATCTTTTCCAAGTCTATTTTGTTTGCGCCATCAACCGACTCCGGATTAGCAAACAGTCCGCTCAAGCTAACATCGCCTGAAGATTCGCCTGACTCAAACAGCGACATGGTGCGCAACCTCAGCCACGCTATTCGCCCCGTCCCGGTATGCAACAACTGAGAATAATCCGGCGGCACTGCAGACCCGGTCAAGATAAATTGTCCATCCTCGCCTCGCTTGTCGACTTCATTTCTAACAGCATCCCAAATTCTTGGCGCAAGCTGCCATTCATCTATAAGCCGAGGAGCCTCCCCTATAAGCAATCTGCTAATATTCGTTTGGGCCATGGATAAATTTTGATCCATCGTCTCAGGGTCGGCCATAAACAGCGTGCTTTGGGCTATCTGCTTGGACATAGTAGTCTTACCGCAAAACTTTGGGCCTTCTACTAAAACGGCGCCCATTGCGTCCAATTTATCAACCAATAATTGCTCTGAAATTCGATGTCTATACTCCATGATTTTTATCATTAGATTTATGCACTGCAAAGATAATACTATTTATCTAATTATGCAATAGTTACGCAATTTTATTGGATGATTTGGCTGGTTTTCATTGGA
>CAZEST010000001.1:0-45882 GCA_964514745.1 uncultured Alistipes sp. | reverse complement strand
TGGTTTGGCCGTTTTTCATTGGATGGTTTGGCCGTTTTTCATTGGATGGTTTGGCCGTTTTTCATTGGATGGTTTGGCTGATTTTCATTGGATGGTTTGGCCGTTTTTTAGGACGAGACTAACGGACGGCAAGCTTATGGGGAGTATTGCCGATGGTTACGATATAGACGCCGGGAGCAACCGTTAGATTAAACGGCAAACAGGCAAGACCGTTGAAGTATCTACGGCCGGCAATATCGGCAACTGAAATCCGATAATTGCCCTCACCGTCAACGCGCAGCGTTAATCCCTCCACACTAACCGCTGCTGTATCGTCGGCATTGTCCGAGCGAACCGACTCGATAGCCGAGGACTCGGCCTCGATATTAATATTATCCAACAGCACCCAATAATGCGATACAAGCGTTGCTACCACCCCCAACTCTATCGTCTTGCCGGAATACTCCGAGAGATCGGCCGTCAGCTTAACCCAATCAAGATCATCCTCGATTAAGTCATTAACCGCAATTTCCTCTACCAACGATTCCTCGCCGTCGCAAATAACAACGATGCCAACCGTATTTTCGTCAGTTTCGCTGATAGGATAGGTATAGAGCGATGCAATCGGGTGCGCAACCTCGGCCAGCGAAATCTTGCCGGTATAAAGCATTCCCGACGTCCCGACAGCCGTGCCGTACATTCCAATCATGCCATTATCTTCGTCCTGTGCAACTATATCCTCAAAGCTATCGTCATTCAGCAGATACCACGCCGGAGAGCCGGCCAAGGTTGTAATGCCGAGCAACGATTCAACGTGGCCATCAGCCAACGATTCATGGAACGGGACAGTAAAGGCCGGGCCTACGGCTATCATCTGCGACGAAGCATAATCGCCTACGCCCCCTTCGGTAGAGGCCGTTACGATATATCTTCTAAAATCTTGAGTTTCCCCCTCTCCAACAGCTCTATAGGTATAGCTCAGAGAGGAGATATCGGTAGCTATGTCCACTCCGGTAATATACTCCGTAATCGTATAAGTAACCTTATCGGGATTAAGCGGATAGCCGTCAACGTCCGTCGAAGGAGCCTCCCAACTAATAGTAACCTCACCAACAGTTTCCGTCTCAACGGCCACTACATTAGCCGGAGCCGACGGCTTATTTATGCCAACATAAGCCGTAGCGGAATTCTTGTGGCCCCCTCCGGCCTCATTCCGCGGAATGAAAGTCCAAGTATGGTAGCCAACAGGACTATTGGCAGAGCCTTCATAGTCAGCAAACTCGTCAGCATAGGTTACGGTGCTTCCCGGAGCAATATTCTCCAGCGTTGCAACGAGCAAATCATCGCGCTTTATATCTACCGAAATGTCAGTAGTTAGAGCAGCTCCGGCAACGCTGAGCGTTGGGGCCAAGAACTGCATCTTCATGGAAGCCGCGCCGTCAGCGTCAGGCGTCAACTCGATATTCGCAACTGCCTCCGGAGCATTCAGGTCAATCGGCGCCGAGACTGCCAGGTAATCAAAGTAGAAATAAGACATCCCCGGGTCAGAGATAGCATGCGTACCTATATAATAGGTGCCATCCTCCTCGATAGTTACCACCGCAACAAAGCGGATTCCGTCGAGGCTCACTACCTCTGTAGGCTCAATAAGCGTAGCCGTCATCGCATCGGCCGTAGCTTCCCGACCCATCTTTAGCTCGAACTTCTCGGGAGCATCCCCCTTACGAGCACGAACATCAAGCGTCACACGATACTCCCGACCGGCTTGCAGCTGCAGACCCGGCGTTATGAGCCAGTCGTCCTTAGGCGTTTCGCCATCGCGGTTCGCGCGAATACGGGCGGCAGCCTCGTCGTCGTAATAGGTCCAGGTATAGCCGTCGTCGTTGGCGTCAATGACTGTCATAGCGTTGAAATCATCCTCCGTCCATAACAGAGCCCGATAAGTTGCATAATCGTCTGCTTCAGACCTATTTGCTGCCGCAAACACCGATGCCGGAGCACACTGCGCTCCAGCCAATGCCAAAAGGCCGAACACCAATAGAGAAAATCTTAAATGTCGCATATTATTTGCCAAGTAAACTATTGTAATATAGAGGTTCTCGCTGTTAAGAACGCGTAAATTTACAAACAATCATTTAGATATTCAAGCACGTTATCATAAATTTGTTATAAAAAAGTTAAATACCCCGCTTACAATTCATCTTATTCAATAAATTTTAGTAACTTAGCGTGTTGATATGGCTATAGTATCTCAATAGTATCTTATCTACCCTAAATCGAATCACAACAAACCAATCTAACTTAACTAACCTATAAGAACTTTTACCCATGAAGAAAATCTTCTTCTCAGCTCTCGTGGCCCTGTCGGTCGCAAGTGCTGTTAACGCGACAGAATATGTCGTGTACTCCGGAGGCGCAGCTCTCAGCGACGGCCAAGTATCAATTCCCATCTCAGGCTACGCTGGTTGGTGCAATGACTTCAAAGAACTTGACGAGACCTATAATGGTCGTAAGGTAACTCAAATGGAGCACCAAAACAGCGCAGGATGGTGTGGCGCAGGATGGTTACTCGATTTAACGAACTTCGATCCCGCTTTACTGCAAGATGAAAACGCCGAATTAGTATTCGACGCAAAATACGCTGAAGGAAACCAAACTTCTTGGCGCACGAAGTGCGTTGCAAAAATCAACGGTGTCGAATACGCCGACGAGGTTGTTATTCAAGACCAGCTCAGCACCGAATGGAAGGAAGTAAGAGTGCCCCTGAAATCAATGGCTCCCACTTTCTACGGAGCTCTCAACAGCACCAATCTGACTGAGATGTATGCTTTCTCTGTTGTAGGTCAATCATGCAAAACCGGCGACATCCTCTACTTCACCAACATTCGCTACGTTGTTCCCGATGCTACCGCTCCCCAGCTGAAAGTTACTGCCAACGTTTCCGACGTAACCTACAACAGCGCCGTCATCAACTACAACATCACCGCTAAGAACCTTACCGATGATGTAACCGTAAAACTCACTACGGCCGACGGCGAAACCGTTGCAACTCTCAATGCTAAAGAAACAGCCTACACCCTCACAGGCCTCACCGAAAAGACCGCCTACACCTACAAAGTAGTTGTTTCCGCCAACGACATCGAAGACTCCGCCGAAGTTTCCTTCACCACTAAGAGCGAAAACTTCGAGCCTAAAACATGGTATCAAAACTATTGCGGAACCATCACCAATGGTGGCGTTACATACTGCATCAACAGCGATGTTGCTATCACTACTACCGAAGATGGTGCCATAAACATAAAGGCTAAGATTGTTGGTGGCGAAGATTTGATCGACGTCTACCAGTTCCAAGTTCTCCATATGGACAATGGCGCTGTCGCTCACGAAAATTTTATGACCCTCAACAAAGTTGAAGGAACGACCAACCAATACGAAGGTACGACCAACTTCAATGGTCTGACAGAAGGCACTGCTCTCTCAAACATGCAGGTTTATTATGTATTCCCCGGTCGTACTTTCATGATTAATTATACCGGTTACCACTATGGTGATGAAAACGCCAACACCTTCGAGACAAAGCCTATCATCACTGCCTACAACGTTTCAGATATCACCGCTAACAGCGCTACTATCAACTATACCGTAGCTAATGCCGATGAGTTTGACAACGTAACCGTAAAGCTCAACAATGCCGACCTGACATCCAATGAACTTACCGGACTGACCGCAGGAACTACCTATAACTACACCTTGACAGCCACTGCTACCAAAGGCGATCAAACCTACAACAGCAACGAAGCTGCTCTGACCTTCACAACTCTCTCAGAAGATGAAACCGAAGCCGTTTGGTACAAACAGCTTACCGGAACCTTTACCGACGCAACAGTTAATGGCGTATCTGGCCAAAACGTTGAATACAATGCTTTGGTAACCCTTACCTACTACGCAGGCAAAATCACTGCAGAGCTCTCGCTTAACGAAGAAGCAGCCAACATCCAAGGCCTCGTTCCCCAATTCCGTGAACACATCGGCGATTTCCGCCAGAGCACAACCAAATCACGCGCTGCAGGCGAATACTACTACGAACTCAACGATACCTATACCCCCGGAACCGTAATTACCGACTTCGGCATTCTGTTTGCTTACCCAGGTTCAACTACAGGCCATGCCCCGGAAGAGAGCCTCGGCAACTACACTGTAGGCGAGACCAATAACAACCCCATTGCCGGCGTATCAACCGTTGCTACCGACGCAACTGAAGCTCCCGTTGAATACTTCAACCTGCAAGGCATGCGCGTTCAAGGCGACCTCACTCCGGGCTTCTACATCCGTCGTCAAGGCCAGACAGCTACTAAGGTTCTCATCAAATAACAGCTTCCCCGATTACGATATCTATCGTATCCAATAACGCAAAAGCGCTCCGAGATCGTTTCTCGGAGCGCTTTTTTGCGTTATTACGAATTACCGGGGAGGGGAAGCTCTGCTGCGAAGCGCTGTTCTCTGCTGCTCGGCTTCGTTCTGTTCTTCGAAGCTTTGGTGCTTCGAAGCTTTGGTGCTGTTCTGCTCCGCGTTGTTCTGTTCGCGAAGCGAAGCGAGCGAGGCCCGGCAGTCCGGTTGTTGTGGTCTGTTGAAGCTTAATTATTAAAGGTAGCGACTAACAGTCGACTCCAGGCGGTTGATGTTTTCAACGCGCTCAACAAGATTGCCTTGGCGATTGAAAATAAACGTTGCGGGGAGCGTACTGACATTGTAGTCGAGCAGCGTCTGCGCACCGGCCTTGGGGGTATTGTAGACGGTGATCCAGGGAAGGTTCTTGGCCGACTGTTTCCACTGGAATTCGTCGCCGTCCAATCCAACCTGATAGATTTCAATTCCCTGTGCTTTATGAGCCGAATAAACCTTATTCAGCTCTACATTGAGCGCCTGAGAACCATCGGCTGTATAAGCCGTAAAGTTAAGGACTACAACCTTGCCGTTATTTACCACTTCGGAGAGCGTACGGGTTTTACCCAGCTCGTCAACGAGGCTGATATCGGGGAAACCGATTTCGTTGGCAACGATCGTATCGGTAGCGGTTGACGGCATTACGGCTTTGCGATTCGAAAGATACAGGTCTTTCAGCAAGGCCGTACGGGGATCGGCAGGACGGTTCTGGGTATAGGCGTTGGCTACCGCACCGATAATGCGCAAGTCGCTTTTCTCTGTCGGAGAGAACAGCAGGCTGTTGCCAACGCGATGGAATACCAGGTAGTAAGCAACGATGTCCGACGGGTTATGCAGGATGATTTCCGCAAGCTTGCGCTTAAGGTCGGGATCAAACGCTGCAACGTCTTCGCCTTTTGACTTAATCGTTGATGCAATCAGGCTGTTTACTTCCTGCATTCTGTCGGCAGTCTCGCTACCCGACAACTTTGCAGAGGCCTGAAGATTCTTTACATCAGCTTCGATGTTGATAGTCTCCAGGGAGTCGATAGGAAAATAGATACGCTGGCCTTCGAGGTTAAGGCGGAGCAGTTCGGGATGGCCGAAGGGCTCACCGGTCAGCTTAAAGCTACCGTCCTTTGCTACTTCTACGGTGTCGACAGCATACCAGCCGCCGGTGCCGTTCGGAGCCTCGAGCACAACGGATTTGCCGGCAGCTCCGGCGATATTGCCTTCTGCGCTCCATTTCTTATCGGAGCAGCTGCTGAACAACAGCGTTGTCAGCACCAGCGAAAGGAGCATTATAGGTAAGCGGGAGATTCGAGCAGAGCGTGAATGAAGCGATTTCATTTGAATCGAGATTTCAGTCAATCCTAATAATTGTTTATTCAAAATGTGAAGCAATATTAGCGGCAATCTTCTCCATCTCGTCAGCCGGGAGGGTTAGCTTCTCACCGCAGAAGTTCATTTCGTTGCCTTTGTTCATCGGCACGAGATGGACATGGCAGTGGTTAACATCGAGACCGATAACCGTAATACCAACCTTCTTGCAGGGGATTGCGGCCTTAATTGCCTTGGCAACGCGCTTAGCGAACTGCATCAACGAGGCCAGTTCTTCGTCTGAAAGATCGAAGATATAGTCGGTTTCTTTGCGGGGGATTACCAGTACGTGGCCCGGATGAACGGGGTTAATGTCGAGGAAAGCAAAATGGTCTTTATCCTCGGCAACCTTATATGAAGGGATTTCGCCGGCGGCGATTCTTGAAAAAAGTGTAGCCATGATAGCGTTTAGTTTTTCAACGGGAATATAATTTTCGGTAGCACAAGGGCGATTAGAACGAGATTTCCTGAATCTCGAACTTCATAGTACCGGCCGGCACACGAATTTCAACGAGGTCGCCCTTCTTATGTCCGAGCAGCCCCTTTGCAATAGGAGTTGACGCACCGATTTTCTTCTCGCGGAGGTTAGCTTCGGAGTCGGCAACGATAGTGTATTCAACTTCCATTCCGTTGGCAACATTCTTCATCTTTACCTTCGACATAATAGCAACCTCATCCGTAGAGAGCTTGCTTTCGTCGATGATGCGAGCGTTAGCAACGAGGTCCTTCAGCTTTGCGATCTTCATTTCGAGCATGCCTTGAGCCTCTTTTGCGGCATCATATTCGGAGTTTTCAGAGAGGTCACCCTTATCTCGGGCTTCAGCAATGGCGGCAGAAACGCGAGGACGTTCAACGCTTTCGAGATAAGCAATTTCCTCCATTTTCTTCTTGTAGCCGTCTTTTGTCATGTAAGTTAAAGCCATGATATTTAGAGCTTTTATGTTGATTATTTAATTGTTTCGTTATAAAATCCGGATTTTCTAAAGCCGACATTAACAACAAAAACAATGCGCCTCGCCCCAAACCGGGCGAGACCCAAATGTCGCTCTGTCAAACTTTCACCGCAAAGTTACTCCAAATTTTCAAATCCTCCAAATTTACTTCTCCTTTTTCGGGAACCAGCCCTTGCGCACACGCTCGCGCTGCTCGAAAACTTCGAGGATGCTCCAAAAACAGGAGAAAGCGGCAACGGCCAAGAGGGTCTGCCAGAAGAAGTTGCTGACCACTACAGAACAAAAACCGGCCACGAGTCCGCCAACGAGGAAGGCCCACCAACATTTTACGCCAAAATAGTATTCACCTTTGATTACCAGGGGGTGGCATATACCAATAATAATAAAGCTACAGAGCCCAAGGAGAAGACCCGTAAGATTATATTCGCTCAGAAATTCAAACATTCAACGTAGTCTGTAAAAAATTTAGTTATGAATCGGGGGAGAGAAAAGAGAGAAGAGAAAAGAGGGGAAAGAGGGAGAGAGGGGTGGTTATTCATTGGCCTTATAGCGCGCATAGGCGGAGGCCATACGGGTATGGTAGCCACGCGATTTGGCTCGCGGCCCGTTATATTTCAGGGCAAACTGCAGCCACTGCTTCTTACGCAGGGAGTCAACCATGCCACACTTGGTTATCAACCGAGCAAACAGTTCCAGCTGATCGCGTTCCGAACGGCTCATCTTCGTAACGAATTCTTCGGCCGACGAACATCCACAGAGGAGCCAGTTAAACCCACCTATCTGAAACATTCCCCAGAAGGCCGATTCATAGGCCGATTCGGAATCAATCGCTCTGGCGGCATCAAGTCGCGCATATTGCGCAGCCTGATAGGAGCCATATTTCTTAGTGTTGGGGCTCGCAAAAATTACGGGCGATTTTTTTCTCGCTGCTGTCAACGAAACCCCGTGCTTCGGAGCAAACTTCCGATACATCGAAACGTCGAAGTTGATAATCGGTTTGCCCGGCTGATAGAATCCCTCGTGGGCTTTGCCGGCTTCGATTTCTACTACGGCTTTGATGGCGGCAACTTCTACCCCCAATTCGTCGGCAACCTCGCGATAGTCTTGCTCGGTCAGCTTGGAATAGCGATGGTCGGGCGAAGAGTCGGTAAATGGATAGAATGTTACGGAGGTATCCCATGGCGCTTCATCCTCCTCCGATACACGATGGGGCGCAGACGGGTCGGGCAACGGCACTTTCGTCTTTGCCGGAGCAACCGGGATAGGCGGATTCAAAGCCGGCGCCGGCTCAGCGACAACCGAATCTGCCGGGGCAGCCAACTGACCGGTAGCTCCGCTGTTTTTCACAGCCGTAGTGGTAGCCTCTCGCTTAGCGGTTACCTCTTTCTTGTGATGAGCTACAGGTTTCGTTGGTGCTGCCTCGGTAAAAATCGGCAGGGATATAATGGCGGTGGCCAACGCCACCGCCGTTATTTTTCGGAAGTTCTTCATGGGATAGCAGCTGATAAGGCTGTCAATCAATTCTTAGCAACCTTCTCCAGAATCAGGCGCAGCTGTTTGTAGAAGCGATCAACAGCGGGGATATGCATACGCTCAGAGGGCGAGTGAACGTCGCGCAGAGTCGGGCCGAACGAAACCATGTCTAATTCGGGATAGTTCTGCTGGAACAATGCACACTCCAGACCGGCGTGGATACCCTTGATAGCGGGCTTTACGCCGAAGAGTTCCTCGTAAGCATCCGAAGCCATCTTCATGATGGGAGAATCAAGGTTGGGAGTCCATGCGGGATATCCATCGCCATGTTCTACGGTAGCACCGGCCAGGAGGAACAGAGCCTCAACCTGGTTAGCGATATCATACTTGCGAGAGTCAACGCATGAGCGCTGCGAGGTAGTTACCAAGATCTTATCGTCGGCAGCCATCTTGACGGAAGCCAGGTTGGTAGAGGTTTCAACCAGGTTCTCCATGTCGCGCGACCAAGACTGTACGCCGTGAGGTGCGCAGTAGAGGGTGCGAATCAGGCGAGTTGCGGTGTCGGCGTCGATTGTGTATTCGGGGCGGTCAACGCTTTCGAGCGAGAGCTTCAAGGTTACTTCCAAACCCTTGTATTCGTTCTCGATGACAGCAACATATTTATTGAATTCGATGCGTACTTCTTCCTTACGCGATTCGGGCACACCGAACACAACGTGAGCGGCACGCGGAATAGCGTTGCGCAGGTTGCCACCGTCGATTTCTGCGATGCAGATATCGTCGTTAGCCTTCATCAGGTTGAAGATAAAGCGAGCGATAACCTTGTTAGCATTGGCACGGCCCAGATGGATGTCGCCACCGGAGTGACCGCCCAAACCGTCGCGCATATCGAAGTTGAAGTAGTGGAAATCTGCGGGAGCATCAGCGCGCTTGTAGCTGAAAGTAGCTACGGTGTCCAGACCGCCGGCGCAGCCAACGAATACCTCAGCATCGTCTTCTGAGTCGAGGTTGATAAGGATTGAACCCTTCAGTTCGCCCTTCTCCAGGCCGTTAGCACCGGTCATGCCGGTCTCTTCGTCCATAGTAACGAGGGCTTCCAGCGGACCGTGAACCAGGGTCTCGTCGGTGAAGATAGCCAGCGCAGCGGCTACGCCGATACCGTTGTCAGCGCCGAGGGTTGTGCCGTTAGCGCGAACCCATTCGCCGTCAACGATGGTTTCAATGGGGCTGTTTTCGAAGTCGAAGCCGGGATGGTCGCTTTCGCATACCATGTCCATGTGGCCTTGCAGGATCACAGTGGGAGCGTTTTCATGGCCGGGAGTTGCAGGCTTGCGGAGGATAACGTTACCAATCTTGTCGGCAACGGCTTCGATGCCGTGGCTCTTAGCAAAATCAAGGATGAATTGACGGATTTTCTCCTCTTTCTTAGAGGGGCGAGGAATCTTCGTAATTTGGTCGAAGATTTCAAACACCTCTTTGGGCTGAAGATCTTTAACTTCCATAATTAGACTTTTAAAATATCTTTGTGATTTAAAAATACTGTTAAATATTCATGTTAGATACGGCTAAGTTACAAAATAAAATTGAAATTTCCGCATTATTTGCCATAACTTTCTTATATTTGCGCTCAAATAGGCAAAATACCCGATGAAAACCGTCTTTATCACGTTGTTTTTAGCTGTTGTGCTTGTCGGAATAGCTTTAACATTATTAGCGATAAAGGTCCTCTTTGTTAAAGGGGGCAAATTCTCATCGGCGCACGCCCACGACCTGCCGCGCCTACGCCGTCAGGCTCGTGAACGCCTTAAACAGAAAGTCAACTCAAAACACAATATTCAGAGCAATCAATGAAAAATCTTGCTTTCGCCGCCTCGGCAGCCGCAGCCGTCGCATTAACCCTTGCAAGCTGTTCCGGCAGCGAAGAAAAGAACGAAAAGGAAGCTCAAGAAGCTCCCAAAACGGCTAAGGTTGAGGGCGAAAAATTTGCCCCCACTACCAACATCCGCTATTACGACATGGACTCCGTAATGGCTAACTACGAGTTGGTAAAGACCTATAATGAGACCAACCTCCGAGCTACTCGTGAGTTGGAAAATGCTATGCAGAGCCGTCAAACCGAACTGCAGCGTATGGCTTCAAACATCCAGCAGAAAGCTCAGTCAAACGGCTATCTTTCTGAAGCCTCTTACAACGCAGATGTTGCAGAACTCAATCGCAAGCAGCAAGCTGCCGAAAGCTACCTCGGCGGTCTGCAGACACGTGCTCAGCAGGAGTCGCTTCGTCAGCAGCAGGAATTCCTTGATTCAATCAATAACTTCCTGGTTGATTACAATAAGGATAAGCACTACGATGCTATCATCATCTACTCAGCAGGCCAGTATTTCAACCCCGCACTGGACATCACCGCTGACGTTGTTGCCGGCTTGAACGCTCGCTACAAGAAGACAACCAAGACCGATTCTAAGGCAACCGATTCAAAAGCTGCCGACTCATCGGACAAGAAATAATTGTTATCCCCATAACAATAGCTCAAGCCCTTTGTCGCGCAACCGTCGGCAAAGGGTTTGCTTGCATGAATGACCTAGTTATTTACCAATCTAAGATAATATAGCATGAAAAATCTACGAAATATACTGGTAGTAGCGATGGCTTCGGCCGCTTTTGCAGGAGCCGGGCGCACCGTTACCACCCTCAACGACGGCTGGGAGTTTAGCAAAGGCTCGGCAGCGGAGGCTACGAAATGGCAACAGGTAAGAGTGCCCCACGACTGGGCTATCTACGGGCCGTTCGACCGCAATAACGACTTGCAGGAAGTAGCCGTAGAGCAGAACGGCGAAACCGAAAAGACACTGAAAACGGGTCGCACCGGTGGCCTACCCTTTATTGGCAAGGGCACATATCGCCGCACTATCGAAATAGCCGACACAACCGGCCGCACTTTTACGCTGCTTTTCGACGGCGCTATGAGCAACTCAAAGGTTACGATCAACGGCAAGCAGGTTGGCAGCTGGCCCTACGGTTATAATTCCTACTACATCAACCTCGACAACGCCGACCTCAAACCGGGCAGCAATGAGCTGGTTGTTGAATTGGAGAACTACGAGCAGGCATCGCGCTGGTATCCCGGTGCCGGGCTATACCGCAACGTGCACCTGATTGAAACCTCCAAGGTCCACATACCAACGTGGGGCACCTACGTAACTACCCCTCGCGTCGGCAAGGACTATGCCTCGGTTAACCTTAAACTACGCATTGACGGTGCACGCCAATTTGCAGAATGGCCCTACGGCGACAAGGTTGAAGTTGCGACCGTAATTCTCGATGCTGATGGCAAGCAGGTTGCTTCAGACAAATCGGCCTACATAGCTCGCGGACAACAGTTTGCGCAGAATTTCCTCGTTGAAAATCCCCGACTTTGGAGTCCGGAATCGCCTTCGCTATACACCGCCCGAACAACCCTCTCTATCGACGGCAAAGAACTGGACAGCTATACAACCAGATTCGGTATCCGCTCCCTGGAATATATCCCCTCAAAAGGGTTCTTCCTCAACGGCGAAGTAACGAAATTCCGCGGAGTCTGCAACCACCACGACCTCGGTCCGCTGGGAGCTGCCGTTAACCGCTCGGCCCTGCGCCATCAGTTGGAGCTACTGAAGGATATGGGCGCAAACGCAATCCGCACGTCTCACAATATGCCCGCTCCCGAATTGGTTGAACTTTGCGACGAAATGGGCATCATGCTGATGGTTGAACCGTTCGACGATTGGGGATTCCGTCCGAAATCGCCCAACGGCTACGGCTCGGTATTCAATCAATGGGCCGAAAAGGATATTACCAACATGGTTGAGCATTACCGCAACAATCCGTCGGTAGTAATGTGGTCAATCGGCAACGAGGTACCGAGCCAATGGGGACCGGTCGGCATGGATGAACTAACCATGCTTCGCGACCTGGTTCATCAACTCGACCCCACTCGCCCGGTAACCTGCGGTATGGACCAAATTAACTCCGTACTCGACAACGGTTTTGCCGCCGCCCTGGATATCCCCGGTTTCAACTATAAACCGCAATTCTACGACAAGATTTACGAACGCCTGCCCCAGCAGTTAGTGCTCGGTTCGGAAACCGCCTCCACGGTTTCTTCGCGAGGCGTCTACCATTTCCCGGTAGAATTCCCCGGTGCTGACGGCCACCATACGGCCATGCACCCCGACAACCAATCGAACAGCTACGACAACGAAACCTGCGACTGGTCCAACCTGCCCGACCTCGATTTCGCTCGCGACGAAGATAACCCCTGGGTAATCGGCCAGTTCGTCTGGACCGGGTTCGACTACCTCGGCGAACCATCGCCCTACGATACTGACGCATGGCCCAGCCACAGCTCGCTATTCGGCATTATCGACCTGGCATCGCTGCCTAAAGATCGCTACTATCTCTACCGCTCACAATGGAACAAAACCGAGCCAACGCTCCACGTACTGCCCCATTGGAACTGGGCCGGCCGCGAAGGGGAGGTTACTCCGGTATTCGTTTACACCAGCTATCCGAAAGCCGAACTCTTCATCAACGGTAAGAGCCAAGGCCTACGCGAGAAGAACGATTCAACGGTTCAGAACCGTTTCCGCCTGATGTGGATGGACACGAAGTATGAACCGGGCGAACTGAAGGTTGTAGCCTACGATGCCCAGGGCAAGCAAGTTGCCGAGAAAATTGTACGCACTGCCGGCAAAGCCCATCATCTGGTCTTAACTGCCAACCGCAAGAGCCTTACGGCTAACGGCGACGACCTGGTTTACGTAACCGTGCAAGTTGCCGATAAGGATGGCAACATCTGCCCTACCGATGATCGCATGGTAAAATTCAAAGTTGACGGTGCCGG
This sequence comes from uncultured Alistipes sp., assembly GCA_964514745.1. Classification (GTDB taxonomy): domain Bacteria; phylum Bacteroidota; class Bacteroidia; order Bacteroidales; family Muribaculaceae; genus UBA7173. The sequence continues at coordinate 32,793 of CAZEST010000001.1, read as the reverse complement.
CCAATTTGAAGCTACCGCCAACGGCGATGCTACCTGCACGCTTCCCTTCCAAAATCCGGAAATGAAGCTGTTCAGCGGAGCGGCTACCTTGATAGCCCGTAGCGGCAACGCTGCAGGCACGCTCCGCCTTCGCGCCTCAGCCCCCGGAGTAAAAGCCGCCGAGATTCTTATCCCGGTAGAATAACAACCGATAATAATTATTGCGCACGTGCTCAAGATTCAAAAAGCCTCTGCCGGATCGGGTAAAACCTTCTCCCTAACCAGAGAATACATTACGTTGTTGTTGGGCCAAACCATGCCCGACGGCTCTCGACGTCTGTATGGCGCCGACAGCTACGGCTTTCTCAAGACAAAAGCCCACAGCAAGATTCTGGCGATAACGTTTACCAATAAGGCTACCCAAGAGATGACATCCCGTATTATCCGAGAGTTGAGCCTGCTGGCAAACCCTACCGACGATAATCAGAGCGACCATCTGGAGTATTTGCGCAACTATTATAACACTACCGACGAGGGGATTGCCCGGGCAGCTCAGCGCGCGTTGGCCGACCTGCTGTTCAACTTCTCCTGGTTCAATGTCTCTACAATCGACTCATTCTTCCAGAACGTATTGCACACGTTCGCTCGCGAACTAGACCTACCCAATTCGTTCAGCCTGGAGATTGACGACAACTACCCCATTGCGGTGGCTATCGGGGAGATGCTCAGCACAATCAACCTGCCGATTAACAGCTACGACAAGGCTACCGGCGAGCGATTGCTACGGCTGAAAAGCTGGCTGGAAAGCTATATGCGCTCATTGATCGACAGCGGAAGGAATGCCAACCTGCTGTCGCGCTCATCGAAAATCAACCGCGAACTAACGCAAACGATTTCGCGCCTGCGCGACGAAACTTTCAAGACTCACAACAAGGAAATCACCGATTACCTTTCCGACACATCGCGCATTACGGCGTTCATAGCCGGGATGGACAAAAGTTTGCTGGATTTGCGCGACAGGCTATCCAAGGCTACCAACAATTTCATACAACAAATCGACACGTCGGTCATACCGAAGATTCTCTATGAGAAGTATCTTGAGCCATGGTCAAAAAACGACTTTCGATACGGCCTCTACGACAAAAATGACACGCTACGCAAAACCGTACCGAGCGCTGTTGAAGATGAATCCAAACGTCATAAGAAGTTAGTCAAGAACCAAGTATGGGACACCCTGACCGACCAAGCCATGGTCAGCATTCTCCGTCTGGGCGTAACCTATTACGACAATCAACGCTTCTACAAGATTCTGCGCCGACAAATCTATCTACTCGGACTGTTCTCAGAGGCGTGTACGCATATCGACGAATACTGCCGCGAGAACGAAGCCTTCTTGCTGGGCGACACAAATTCGCTGCTCCGCAAGGTAATCTGCGAGGTTGAAACGCCATTCGTTTATGAACGAATCGGCTATACGATTAACAACTTCCTGATTGATGAGTTTCAGGACACGTCGGAAATGCAGTGGGAGAATCTTCGCCCACTGGTTATGGAAAGCCTGGCCCGCAATAATGCCAATCTGATTATCGGCGACGAAAAGCAATGTATCTACCGCTTCCGCAACTCTAACCCGGAATTGCTGGGTTCGGAGGTAGAGGAATCAACGCTTCGGCGCTTCGGCGATAAGGATATGATCCATGTTTCCGGCGTAAAAATCAGTGAGAACACTAACTGGCGAAGCTCGCGCGAGGTAGTTATGTTTAACAATACGCTGTTTGCTTATCTCTCCCGATTGGCCGACAGCAATAAGCATAGCAATTACGCCTCAAAGACCTACAGCGCACTGATTCAACAAGTAGCCTCGAAACACTCCGATTTCCACGGCTACGTAAAAATGCTTTTCGGGCCCGACTCAACGGCTGAGCAACGCTGGGACGAGAAAATCCAATTAAACTACCTGGGAGCGGAAATAGACCGTCAACTATCGACCGGCTACAAGCCTAAAGATATTGCCATATTGGTCCGCACCCATAAGCAGGGTCAGATGGTTATCGCTCACCTGCTGGAGATGATGGAGGCTGACAACTGGACACATGGTCATCTGAAAATTGTATCGTCTGACGCACTTGAGATTTCATCGTCGCCGGCCGTACAGTTTATTATCGGCCATCTGCGCCTTACAACCACGCCCCAATATATCGCCGACACCGACAAACCGCCGGTTGACGGTCTGCCTACGATGAAGCCCAATCCGGAGTACCTCCGCAATAGGCTGATTCATAGATATGAGCTCTCAGTCTATGATGAAGTAGATGCTACCGATGCTGACGGCAATCCGGTTTTGGATGAGAACGGCAACCAACTGAAGCGTCGCGTTTCGGCCGAAGAAGCCCTGATGAAGGCTATCGAAGAAACAACTCCGGAACTTAAAGAGAAGGATACCGAAGCCTTGAAGCAGAAGTTCGACCAAGAGACTACCAAAACGGGCGATATGGATTGCCCCGGCATCTTCTCCATCACCGAAAAGATCATACAGACGCTTCTACCGGAGCAATCGCGCGAAAAGGAATGTTCGTTTATATCGGCGTTCCAAGACCTGGTCCTCGATTTTGAAGAACGTGGAGAATCAGACGTTGAAAGCTTCCTGAATTGGTGGGACAGCCGTGGACGTTTTGCAACGTTGCCGGCTCCCGAAGGCCAAAACGCCATCAACGTAATGACCATCCACCAATCGAAAGGCTTGGAGTTCAAGTGCGTTCACCTGCCATTCTTTAATCAGCAACTGGTTAAATTCAAGGGAGAAGGTTGGTATCAGCTGTCACCGGAGTATTTCCCCGGTGTTAATCCGGAATGTATTCCTCCGTATATACCGTTGTCGCACAGCAGCAAATTCTCAAACATCAGCGCACTGGCCGACCAAGCCAACCTTTATGAGATAACTCAGCTGATTGACGGATTGAACGTTGCATACGTAGCGTTTACCCGTGCGGTCAGCGAGCTGATTGTTTACTCCAATCCCGATACCGGTCGCGGAGAAAACTTCGGCACCTATCTGCTCGATGCTGCCTCGAATTGCAATGAATCAGCCCTGCAAGCTATCAATCTGACCGAGGAACAGGCGCAGTGGGTAATGCCGTTGCAACCATTCTTCCGTACGCTAGACAACGGCGAATCCGAGCTAATCATCGGAGAGCCTACGGTGAATATGCCGACCGCCGATAAAGCCAAGCAAACCAACGGTCTCAGCGCCAAGCCTCTCTATCCGCTATCCTCCCCGAATGCTGCTGAGTGTGGATTGCCGGAATCGTTCGATGCTGAGATTCCTTATAACGATATTCTGGAAGAGTATCGTATAGAGCAACCGGCCGATATGGTTCTACCGCAAGATCTTGAACAGCAAGGCGTATTCGACATCAACAACGAGCGTCATGTAGGCAACTTCCTTCACGGAGCATTGTCGAGCGTACGCCATCTGCGCGATTTACCATTGGCCGTAGAGCGCGCAGCCTACCGACTAAATATTCCGGAATATCAATGGCGCCCTTACCTCGACATGCTCAGCCGTTCGCTTCAAGATGAACGCATCAAACCGTGGTTCGAGGCATATGAGCAGCTAATGGCCGAGCGGCCGCTTACGGCCGAGGATGGATTACGCCGTCCCGACCGCGTTGTCGTAATGCCCGGAGGCGAAGTCGTAGTAATCGACTACAAGTTTGGCAAGCCGGCTCGCAAATATGAGCATCAGGTACGCGAATACATGGATCTGCTGGCCGACTGCGGCTACACCAACATCCGTGGCTACCTCTTCTTCCCCATGACCTCCGCCCTCTTCGAGGTCCGCTAACCGCCACTAAAAAACATCGTATTGCCACTTACATATAATGAATCTTACAAAGAAAGCCTCGTATAAACCTGAGATAACCGGAGCTAAGATATTGCTTCTTTTCGGCATATTAATGATACATTCTTATGCCTTAAATGAATTGCCATATGCGCATAATTGGGGCTGTATGATCGTTTTTTGGTTGCGAAAATTTGTAAGTGGATGTGTCCCAATGTATTTTGTCATATCAGGCTTTTTGATGTTTCAGAATGTTGACAAATTAGATTGGACAACGTACAAGTCAAAGCTAAAGTCGAGATTCCGATCATTGGTAGTCCCATATCTGCTTTGGAACATCATTGGCGCCATTGTGTTCTTGGCAAAAGTCTATTTGTTTGGATACCCCGGTTTTGAAGTTGTGAAGAATGGCTCGTTTCATGTCTTAGAATTTATAAGAGGCTTTTGGAACGTGGAAGGAACCGGAGGCTCTCCATTTGATTTTCCATTATGGTTCATCCGTGATTTAATAATCTTAGTATTGCTTTCTCCAATTCTGTACATCATAGCAAAGCGCACGTATTTGCTCATTGCATTACTCCTATGCGTAATGTTTGGACCGCTTAAATGGCACGCATTTTACTTTGCCCTTGGAATATGGCTAACAAATCATCCCAACGTATATAGCAAATTATATTGCGTCAAGAGGTTGCCGGTTTATTTGGCCGTTTGTATTGTAATACTGGTTATGTATGTTCAAACGGATGGTGTGTTATCACAAGTTTGCTGGTTAGGATTTATCTTGACAATGCTCGCAGTTTCTCTCTCTGTTGGAGGCTTGTTAAATCGAATACATTCTAAAGTTTGGGATACAATACATCAATCTTTTTTCTTTGTGTATGCCTTTCATGGCTTGTATTGTTCTTTACTGCGTAGAGCAATAATTAAGGCGTGTGGAGCTGAGTCGGCATCTGCATTGCCGATTCTAACAGCGTTTATAGCAACGGTAATATCTTTATTTGTTATATCCGTAGCTTGTTATATATTATTGAATCGAACTATGCCCAGGTTGGCTTTGATACTATCGGGAAATAGAAAGTAAAAACACAATAAAATGTAAGAATATGGCAAAACAGGAATATGTTGAAAAGAACCGTCAGTGGCTGGCTGACAAGTCAAAGGAACAAGGCGTTATGCCGCTGGATAAGGGCATCTACTATCGCGTAATAAAGAAAGGGCCGGGAAAGGGCGCAACCCCCAATCGCAACAGCATCGTAACGGTTCACTATACCGGCACAACCATCAACGGCAAGAAATTCGACAGCTCCCGTTCATCAACAGCCCCCGCCTTCCGACTGCGCGACCTCATTCCCGGCTGGATAATAGCCCTACAACAAATGCACGTTGGCGACCAATGGGAAATCTATATCCCGGCAGAGCAGGGCTACGGGCGTTTCTCCCAGCCCGGCATTCCCGGCGGATCAACCCTCATCTTCGACATCCAGCTCCTCGCAATCAACTAAAAATTTAGAATATTTTATATAAAACAGCTTATTAGTTGTTTAAATAGTTTAAAATAGCTATCTTTGTGGCCGAAGAGTGCTATTTACAGAACTACTATACACTTTCGCTCGATTAATTACTCACTTAATACCGGCAATAACGATATCGTTATTGAAATCAGTATGAAATTAAAACTATTCGCACTTGCTTTGGCGGCAATGACCATTGCAACCGCATCAGCGGTTCCGGCCAAGCGCATTACGAAGACCATCACACAACCCGATGGCACAACCGTAGCCGTCACCCAAGTTGGCGATGAACGTTTCCACGCATTAGTAACATCCGACGGCCTAACCGTCGACATTACTCCCGAAGGATATGCCGTCTACCGCTCAACCGATGGTATTACCAACGTCTACGCTCACGAAGTTGGTCAACGTACAACCGAAGAAAAGGCTTTGATTGCCGACAAGTCTACAACACTGACATTCCAAGCTGCCCAAGCCGCATCGCCCAGCTTCCAAGCAATGCAGGACATCAACAGGCCCTCCGAGGTAAAGATGACCAGCACTCAGGGCAAAATCAGCATCGAACAAGGCTCCTCGCAAGTTCCCCACAAGGGAGTAGCCAAGGTACCCGTTCTGTTGGCACAATATACCGATATTAAATTCTCAGGCGACGACCCCAAGGCCGATTTCCAAGCCTTCTTTGAAGGCGAAGAAAACAGCGCCCACGCCTACTTCTACGAAATGTCGCAAGGCCAATACGACCCCCAATTCGAAGTTTACGGCCCTTACACTCTATCGCATAATCGTCAATACTACGGCGGCACCGGCTCCTGGGGCAACGATGAAAAGCCGGGCCACATGGCGCGCGAAGCCGCTCAGCTGGCCAACGCCGAGGTTGACTTCTCGGAATTCGACAACAATAACGACGGCTATTGCGACGTATTGATTATCCTGTATGCCGGCGTTGGTCAGGCATCCTCCGGCGTAAACGAAGCCGTATGGCCCTGCCGATGGACCCTGGCATCCTCCGGAGCCGGTGCGCTCACCTGCGATGGAGTAGTGCTGAACGACTTTGCCGTATTCAACGAACTTAACGGTAGAGACACATCGAAAATCGACGGTATCGGCACCTTCTGCCACGAATTCTCTCACTGCCTCGGCCTGCCCGACTTCTACGAAACAACCTATGCCAACGGCTACTACGGCATGGACGCATGGTCGCTGATGGACTACGGCTGCTATAACAACAACACCTATACCCCGGTTGGCTATTCAGCCTACGAAAAAGGCTACATGGGCTGGATGCAACTGACCGAAGGCGAATCCGACACCCAATATTCCCTGCCCATCCAGAACAACCCCGAGAATACTCAAGACTACGCCTTGTGCCTGGTCAACAAAAAAGACAAAAACGAATATTTCATCTTCGAAAATCGCGCAAAACAAGGTTGGGACAAATATATCGACGACGAGGGTATGTTGATTACCCACGTTACCTACAGCGCATCTGCCTGGAGCGGCAACACGGTCAACAACTACATGCCCCAACGCATGACAGTCGTGCCGGCCGACAACGTTCTGTCGAGCGCCACCAACAATGCCGACCTCTGGCCCAAGACATACGCTACCGAATTTACCAACAGCTCCAAACCGTCAGCAAAAGTTAACTCCGGAGGTTACCTCAACATCCCCGTTACCGAAATCCAGCGCGATGACGACGGAATAGTAAGTCTTTGGGTCGACAAAAAGCCGATTCCTACGCTCGACACCCCCGAATTGATGGAGCCAACAGACGTTGAAAGCAACTCTTTCACCGCCAACTGGAGCCCCATTGAAATAGAAGGCACCGACGTTACCTACGACCTGCAAGCCTGGGAGAAATCCGACGCTGCCCTCAGCCCGAAAATCTGGGCCGACTTTACTAATAACGGCATGAGCAATACCGACTGGGACATCGCCGGCTACGCCAAGATTTATTCCACCTACGCTCTGATCGGAACAGCTTCTCAATACGGCAGCATAACATCCAAGGAGACTATCGCTCCCGAAGACGGCGTCGTAACGGTTGTTGCAAAAGCACGTCGCTACAACTCAGATGACAGCCGGCTGGTAATCTCCCTGCTTAGCGACAGCGGTAGCCTAATCAGCTCACAGGCAACCGCTCTGGCAGCCGATACTACCTACACCTCCGTAATGTTCTCCGAGCTCGACAACTCCAAGCAATATAAAATTCAGATTGGCAACGCCGAAGGTCAGCAGCGCCTCTTCCTCTACAACGCTATGGCCTTCTCAGGCGACTGTGCCGACGACACCGACGAAGCCTACGATGAAGCCCTCAGCAGCGAAACCGAAAACCTCACCGGAAACGACGACCAGCAGGGCGACGACCAGCAGGGCGACAACGTCAAGAAAGCTCCGGCTCGCGAACCGGAAATTACCACTAGCGGCAAGCACATTTTCATCACCGGGATTACCGACAACAGCTTCACGCTAACCGAACTCACCGGTTCGAACTATAGCTACCGCGTAAAGGCAGTGCCGGCCGATCCGAAAGTTGCCGAAGAGAGCGGCTGGTCAACAATTAAGACTATCGACCTGCCCCCCACATCGGGCATTAACAACGTAATAGCCGACATAACAGACGCAGCTGCCGCCGTGCCCGTTGCCTACTACAACCAAGCCGGCATGCAACTCTCCGGTCCGCAACAAGGAATTAACATCGTCCGCTATTCTAACGGCGATGTCCGCAAAATAATCATTCGCAAGTAATCACCTGCTTATTCATCGCGAGAAAAAGGAGAATCCGACCGGACTCTCCTTTTTTTTGCAACAAAATGTCCGATAATGCATATTTTTGGCCATTTTTACCCATAAAAAAGCATAAATGGAGAACTCTAGATGATAAGCATTTTGTAATTTTGCAAGACAAAGAAGCTTACTATATCAAGTCGGCATTGCACTGCATCAAATCAGTCGGCCACACCATGCTACAATCCATTAATAACATGAATTTCAAAATGTTAATCGCTGCAGCTATCGGACTGCTTTTATTGTCCGCTTGCAGCAGCAACAACAACGAATCTACCGCTGACGAACAGACCGTCCACAGCGTTCTGGTTACAACTCCGGTCGGGGTAGGTGACTACGTTCAAAAACAGTACTCCGGCGTCGTTGCCGAAAACAAGAGTATCAGCCTGGGCTTTAAAGTAGCCGGCCAGATTGCCCGTACATGCGTAAAGGAGGGCGACTACGTAAAGCAAGGTCAACTAATAGCTACCCTCGACGACGTTGATTACCGACTGGCTCTAAAAGATGCCGAAGTGCAATATAAGCAGCAAGCTTCAGAGCAGCAGCGACTCGACTATCTCCACTCTACCAACAACCTCTCCGATAACGACTTCGAAAAAAGTTCGGCCGGTCTGGAGCGCCTGCGCGTAAATCTCGAAAACTGCCGCAATCGCGTAAACTATACTCGCCTCTACGCTCCGGTTTCGGGCTACGTTGTAAAACTTAACTTCGAAAAATCAGAGATGGTCAACGCCGGCACACCCGTAGTTGAGCTAATGGACAACTCATCGTTTGAGGTCCACATTGACCTGCCGCAAGAAGCCTATATCAAGCGTAACAGCTTCCGCAGCTTCTCGGCAACCACCCCCGACGGCGCCACCATCCCCCTAACCCTCATCAGCATCACCCCCAAGGCCGACAACAACCAGCTCTTTACGATGCGCTTATCGCTGCCGAAGAGCGCAGCCAAGCTAACATCGGGCATGAACGTTGCCGTTACGATTAACCGCGACAATGATAAACCCGAAAGCAGCGATTCCGCTGTTACGCAAGGCTACTTTAAAGTTCCGCTCCGCGCCGTTTTCTACGATGCCAAGAAGAACCCGGCCGTATGGGTGGTAAAACCCGATTCAACGGTTACCGCTCAGCCCGTAACCTTGGGCGACCTTACCGACGGCAAGATGATAGCCGTTACAGCCGGGCTTAACGGCGGCGAGACAATAGTCCGCGCCGGAGTCAACTCGCTGCAACAAGGCGAAAAGGTTGCCATAATTGATGAAGGAAGTGATTCTAACGTAGGACGTCTGTTATGAAGCGTTTAACCGATTTTTTCATGCGTCGGTTGACGCTCTTCTGGTCGTTGGTGATCGGAATCTTATTTCTCGGAGTAATCTCCTTCCTGAGAATGCCCAAGTTGGAGGACCCGGCCGTAGCCGTTAAGCAGGCTATGATCGTAGTAGTCTATCCCGGAGCTACCGCCCACGAGGTTGAGCTCAACGTTGCGCAGGCGCTCGAAGACGAATTACGCTCCCTGCCGGATGTACGCAAAATCAAGACCGAATGTAAAGACGGCATGGCCCAAATTACCGTCGAATTCTTGATGACCGTGCTCAACAAAGACCTGGAGCAACACTTCGACCTCCTGCGCCGCAAGGTCAACGATTCCGCTTCGAAGCTGCCCCAGGGCTGCTACGCCCCGGTCGTTGTTGACGATATGATGGATGTCTACGGCATCTTCTTAGGACTAACCGCTGACGGCTACGAATACCCTGAAATGTATAAGTACGCCAAGTATATCCGGCGCGAATTGCTTAGCGTAAAGGGCGTTAAGAGAGTGATACTCAGCGGCAACCGCGATGAAGTTATCAACATCGTTCTCTCGAAAGACCAGATTCAGCGCAACGGCATCATGCCTACCCAGATAATGATGGCGCTGCAAGGCGCTAACAAGACCGTCAACGCCGGCAATATCACTACCGGTGAAGACCGTCTTCACATCGTTGTCAACGACAATATTACCGACGAAAACGATATTGCCGACCTGCTAATCAGTTCGGCCAACGGCAAGCGCATCCGCCTGGGCGATATCGCGAAAATCGAGCGCACCTACTCCGAGCCCCAGCGCAACGGATTCTTCGTTGACGGCAAGCCGGCCATTGCTATCTGTATAGCGATGGAGAACGGAGCTATCATGCCGGATGTAGGCGAGGCTGTCGATGCCAAGTTAGCGGAAATTATGAAGAACGTGCCGGTTGGATTCCAAACCGAAAAAATATTCTTCCAGCCTGATAAGGTTACGGCTGCCGTCTCCACTTTTATGTGGAACCTGGCAGAATCGGTGCTGATCGTAATCCTGATGCTAATCTTTACGATGGGATTCCGCAGCGGTATCATCATCGGCTTTGGATTGGTGCTGTCGGTAGCCGTATCGTTCCCTCTGTTGTTGATGATGGATTCAACCCTCCAACGCATCTCGCTGGGAGCCTTCATCGTTGCGATGGGTATGCTGGTCGACAACTCCGTAGTAATCATGGACGGCATCCTAATTGACCGACAACGAGGCCTGCCACAAGCGGAATATCTAACCCGTATAGGCAAGAACACCGCCTGGCCCCTATTAGGCGCCACGCTTATCGCCGTCTCAACCTTCCTATCGAGCTACCTCTCGCCCGACTCGGCCGGCGAATACTCCCACGACCTCTTCCTGGTGCTCTGTATCAGTCTGCTGGCCAGCTGGGTATTCGCGTTGGTTCAGGTTCCTATCTGTGCTAAAGCAATGTTCCCGGCTCAACTTCAGCCTAAAGAGGCCGCAAAAACCGAAGCAATGAACTCATCGGTCCACAAGCTCGTTCGCAAGACGGCGGCATGGGTTGTCGGTCATAAAACCGTTTCGTTCGTCGGAGCAATCGGCATACTGGCAATTTCGATGTTCGGCATGACCAAGGTTAAGAACCTCTTCTTCCCCGATTTCGACTATAAGCAATTCGTATTCGAATGTTACTTCCCGGCCCAAACGGATCCCAACGTGGTCCGCGACCGACTCCTGGCAATGAGCGACACGATTAGCGCCAACCCCGATGTTGACCGCGTAGCCATCAGTATGGGGTCTGCACCGGCCCACTATTGCTTGGTCCGCCCGATGACCAACGGCGGCGACTGCTACGGCGAGCTGACCGTTGATTGCGCCGACTATAAGACCGTACTGAAAGTATTGCCGGAACTTCGTGCGAAACTTCGTCGCGAAAATCCCGATGCATATATCCGCTCTCGTAAGTATAATTTCTCAATCTCAACGAGCCACACGGTTGAAGTTGAATTCAGCGGTCCCGACCCAACGGTTCTACGCCAACTTTCGGCCCAAGCCGAGGAGATTATGCGCAACTGCGAATTGGTTGACCCATATTCGGTTGAGAACAACTGGAAAGCAACCGGCAAATCGGTAGTTGTTGACTACTCCGAGCCGGCAGCCCGTAGAGCCGGAATCTCGCGTAGCGATATCGGCAACGCACTGAGCGCCGCCGGCGACGGTATGGCTATCGGCGTCCTCAACGACCAAGACCGAATGGTAATGCTTAACCTACAGATGCGCAACGCCGACGGCTCACGAATTCAAGACCTTGGCGACATCCCCGTTTGGAGCACAATGAACGTCAACGTATCCAACGAAGATGTAAACGGCCTGATGACCGGCGCAGTCTCAACCGACGAGTTGGCCGACCGAATGACGCATACAACCACCCTGAGCAACGTTTGCAACAGTATCTCCGTTAATCCGGCCGAGGAGGTAATCATGCGCTACAATGGTCGCCGCGCGATTGAAGCAGAGTGCGACCCAAGCGATATGGTTGACCGCGCAACCCCGGCCCTCGTTGTTGAATCAATCAAAGAAGATATCGAGAACATCAAGCTACCGGCCGGCTATCAGATGCGCTGGGTTGGCGTTGGCGAACTGCAATCCGAAGCCCTGGTAAATATCTTCTCGTTTATTCCGCTGATTTTGTTCATCATCCTGGTGGTACTGCTGTTGCTGTTCAATAGTTGGCGAAAACTGGCAATTATTCTGATATGCCTCCCCTTCGCATTCATCGGCATAACCCCTGCCCTATACTTTACCGGCACGCCCTTTACCTTCATGGCAACCCTCGGACTGATGGGCCTGGTTGGTATGCTGATTAAGAACTCGATCGTATTGGTTGATGAAATTACCCGTCAAATCGACGAGGAACACATCAATCCCTACACCGCCGTCATTGAAGCAACCGTATCGCGTGTGCGCCCTGTCTTCATGGCCTCCCTGACCACGATTGTCGGCATGATACCGCTGGTAGGCGACCCGATGTATAGCTCGCTGGCCCTAACCATTATGGGCGGTCTTACAATGGGCACATTGGTTACCTTGATTCTGATTCCTCTCTTCTACGCAACATTCTTCCGCATCAAAAAAACGGCTTAACATGAACCTCAAGATATTTCTATCACTAATAGCGATGGGGGCTGCGGCCCTCACCGCCGGGGCTGAAACCTTATCACTGGGCGTTGACGAATGCCGACAACGCGCCCTGGCTACCAGCGAGGATGTCCGCATGGCCTCGATTAACCGCCTGGAATCAGACCTCGACCTAGACGTAGCCAAGCGGTCATATCTGCCAACGGTAGACGCCAACGCAATGCTTATCTACATGTTTCCGGATATGGATATCGCCGACATGATGACCTTGCAGATGCACGGTGCTTACCTGGCAGGACTAAGCCTTATGCAACCCATCTATACCGGAGGCAAACTGACTGCCGGCAAGAACCTGGCAAAGGTAGGCGTAGAGGTCTCCGCTGAAAAAGAACGCCAGCAAAAGGCACAGACCGTGGCCGACGTTGATAAGAGCTATTGGACCTTGGTTGCCGTTGACTCCAAAATCCGTATGCTCAAGAGCTACATGGTGCAGCTCGATTCTGTCTACTCGCAAACAGAGCGAGCAATGAATGCCGGGATGATTACCCGCAACGACCTGCTGCGCGTTGATGCTCGCCGTAGCGAGATTGTCTACAACCTGAAGAAGGCAGAAAACGGCAGGGATATCTGCCGCATGGCGCTCTGCCGTCAGATCGGGGTAGATGCCGATACGGAAATAGCTCCTGTTGACCACGAAGTTGATATAACCGAGCCCTCTATGATGTCGACCGATTTCAGCAACCGCCCGGAACTGAGGATGCTCCAGTTGGCTATTGACGCCCAGGAACAACAGGTAAAGATGGCTCGCGCCGATTACCTGCCCAAAATCGGGTTCGGGCTGAGCTATAGTCGCTACGGTAATATCAAAGCCGTTATGCCCTATCAACTCCCCGATGGCTCTTACACCGACATATCACAGACAACCAACACCGGCCTGGGCATGGCAATGCTATCGGTGCAGATTCCGATTCTCAACTGGGGCATCACCGGGAAGAAAGTAAAGAAAGCCAAGTATGAGCAAACCAAGGCAGAACTTAACCTGGAGAAAAACCGCCGACTGCTCGACCTGGAAGTCCGCCAGGCCATCAACAATGTCAACGACGGCTACGAACTAGTGCTCTCCGCACGTATAGCCTTAAACCAAGCATGGGAGAATCTGTGCAACATGGATGCGCGCTATAAGGTGTCAATGTGTCAGCTGATTGACCTGCTGGATGCACAGTCGCAATGGACGACCGCCCAGAGTAATCTCATCGAGGCGTCGGCACAATATCGTATTTATCAGACAGATTATCTTCGCGCTACCGGCAATCTCTTCTAGCCCATAACGCTTAGGAGGTTGCCGCCAACTATTTGATTAGCGACAGACGTACGCGAGTATTCTTCAACTTATGAGGGGCAAGGCGCTCAAGCAGCGTCGGTTGCCCCTTTTCCGTAAGGGCTTCGCGCGGCACGGCAACGATAGCGCTGTGGTCATCAAGGATAATCTTCCCAACCTGGTCGGGTTTCAACTCTCCTTTATGCATCAAGAAGCCGGCAATATCCCCACGCGAGATTTTCTCCTTCTTTCCGGCATTGATATAAATCGTTGCAAAGTCGCTGCGAATAGGATTGGCCGAGGCCGAACGAGGCTGGAATTCGCGTTGCCAGTCGACATATTCCGGGATATTTTCGCCATCGGCTATGATACTGTAAACCGTACCATCGGCCCCCATACGGGCCGTACGGCCGTTGCGGTGGGTCCAGCTCTCCATCGACAGTGGCATATGGTAATGGATAACGTACTGGACATTGTCAATATCCAATCCGCGAGCGCCCAAGTCGGTCGATACCAGAATCGGAGTGGTTGAATTATTCAGCAAATCAATAGCAAGTTTGCGCTCGCGCTGCTCCAATCCGCCATGATACAAGCCTACGGGGAATCCCTTCTGCTTCAAATCGTTATATACGCGCTCAGCGCTCTCGCGATGATTTACAAAGACAAGCGCCTTGCCGTTATCCAAGCTGCGAAGCAGCGCCTCCAATATCGGCAACTTATCGCGCTCGGCAGAATCAACCTTCACCGTTTGCAGTCGCCCCGACGTACGATTCCCGGTAAAATCAAGGATTTCCGGCTTCGGCATCTTTAGGAACGAAGGCATCTCGGCCAACGGCGTTGCCGACGTAAGGATTACCAACTTAATAGCCGGCATACGCTTTACGATGCGCTTCATTTCGTCGTGGAAGCCCAATTCCAACGATTTGTCATACTCATCGAGCACCAATGCACGGACCGAATGAAGATCAAGCGTAGCACGCTTCAGATGGTCGAGCAGACGACCGGGAGTAGCGACGATAATATCCGGCGTTACCGATAGGGAATTGATTTCATCTGTCATAGAGTGGCCTCCATAGAAGGCTACGGTTTTCAGGCCGGCAGCGACCGGGCGGATAACATCGGCAATCTGAATTACCAACTCACGCGACGGCGCCATCACTACGGCCTGCACCTTCCCTTCAGGCTGCCCCAGGAAGCGAAGCAGGCGCAAGGCGAATGCGGCCGTCTTTCCCGAACCGGTAGGCGACAACAGAATCAACCCTTTGGCATCTGTAGCAGCCATTTTCTGCTGCATTTCGTTGAGGGTAGTGATATTATGGCGCTCACGCAAGCGCTCCAGGATAGTCTTAATCTCCATGATTAATCAGTATTAGAAAATTCCCCTTTTGTAGTAGTAGTGGTGGTGGTGGTGATAAAGGTCTTAGCGCGTAACCAGCATATATTCGCCGTTAGTGCCCGGGCCGACATTAAAGCGGCGCAAACCGCGCTTTAACTTCCGGGCCTCACCGGATATCGGACTTCCATAGTTGGTGAATACCGCAAATCGGCTACCACACTGGGGGCAGTAAGCCTCATTAGCTTCCTCATCAATCTTCAGTCTGACATTGCTCTGCACCTCAACCGGGCAAGCCAAATCGAAGGCATACGGAGCTCCGGTAATGTCGCCAACCAGCAAGATACCGCCGTAGCCGGTATAGGTCAAAGCAGTCCACGGGTAATTCGACGGGATACGCGTATTACCGCTAAGAATAAACATCTTATAGTCGAGCGCACCGGGCGTGCCATACATCTGCCATTCGGCCGACGTATCGAAACTCAATCGGACATTCGACGGCGGGATACGCTCAAAATCAATTTTCTCACACGATGAGAAACAGATGACGCCAACAGCCATTGCTGCTAACGCCATCAGTTTTCCTTTTATCTTTAAGAAAGAGAGCTTCATGTATAAAGAGTTTGTTGGACGAAAGAGGCCGAGGAGCCAACCGGCAGAGATTAGTGGGTCAAGCCGGAAATAAGCTCGCCGAACTTATCGGCAGCCTTCTGAAGCTGCGGGCCTACCATCGGACGAACAATGGCCGGAATTTCAACATCTATGCAGGTGGTAACGTCGGTCACGTTAGGCTCTACTTCGTTGAAATCCACCGACATCGTCAAGGGTACGGGCGACGACGCCGTGCCGAACACGATTCGAGAAGGCTCTACGCGCTCCTTAATTACGAAACTGATTTCGCCAACCTGTGGGGTAACGATTTTTAAAGAGTCTGCGGTAAATACAACCTCTCCAATCTGCTGGCGCTGCTCTTCGGGGAGCTGGTCGAGAGCCGATTGCAGACGGCTCATGTCGCTGAAGCGGTCGTAGATATCACGGGCACTGCGGTTAATTCTCGCAGGTTTGCTTTTGTATGTTGCCATAGTTTACGCTTGGTTATTGCAAAAGATTACTCATCAAGAGCCGTAGCCGGCGACCAGTTGGCCGGGTCGTGACGCCATTCCTGAAGGGTTTTGATATCCTTATCAGCAATGAAACCGGTCTTCAAAGCAACGTCGAGCATTGCAGCGTAGTTCGACAGCGTCATCAGCTTAATACCTGCTTCCTTGAAGGCCTTTTCAGCTTCGGGGAATCCGTAGGTAAACATAGCTACCATACCGATAACCTCTGCGCCTGCCATGCGGATAGCTTCAGCAGCCTTCAGCGAGCTCTTACCGGTTGAGATAAGGTCTTCGATAACGATAACCTTCTGGCCGGGAGCCAAGTTACCCTCGATAAGGTTTTCCAGACCGTGGTCCTTGGGAGCTGAACGTACGTAGACATAAGGCAAGCCCATATTGTCGGCAACGAGCGCACCCTGAGCAATCGCACCGGTTGCAACGCCGGCAACAGCATCGGGTCTCTCGAAGTTTTCCATAATCAAGCGGCAGAGCTCAGTCTTGATAAATGTGCGTATTTCAGGGTACGACAATGTTTTGCGGTTATCTGTATAGATAGGCGAATTCCATCCGGATGCCCAGGTAAAGGGCATATCAGGTTGTAGCTTTATAGCGCTGATATTCAACAGCTTCTCTGCTAAAAGATGCTCAAGTTTGTCCATGTTCGTTCAGAAATATACTGTTTAATTCTACAAAATTACAAAAATTCTTCGATTACCTAACTTTACGTTTCTTAAAAGTCCTTATCTAAGCTTATTTTTTTAGGGGGGGAGGCTAATAGGGGGGAATAGGACTAATGGGAGGAATGGGGAGGGATTACTCGGGGGTAATCATGGCGAGGAAGGTTGCTTCATCGATGATGGGAATACCGAGGGAGGCAGCCTTTTCTCGTTTAGCGGGCCCCATGTTTTCGCCGGCAAAGACGTAGTCGGTTTTCTTTGAGATAGAGCCAACATTCTTTCCACCGTTTTTTTCGATCAGGTCCTTATATTCGTCGCGCGAATGATAGGTAAACGTGCCGGAAATAACGAACGATTTCCCCTCTAATAGATTCGTGTGCTCGCCTTCGGCCTCCTGAGGCATACTCATTTGCAAGCCGGCCGTGCGTAGGCGCTCTACGATATTTAAGTTCTGCAAGTTGCTGAAGAACTCCGTTACGCTCTCCGCAATTTTCGGACCAATATCCTTTGTAGCAGCCAATTCTGCCGGCGAAGCGGCCATTAGCAGGTCGATATCCGGGAACGCCTTGGCCAATTTTTTTGCCATTGTATCCCCTACGAACGGGATTGACAGCGCATAAATCACGCGGTCATACGGCACTTGGCGCGAAGCCTCCAGCCCATCCAATACGCGCTGAGCCGAACGCGGCCCAAAGCCCGGTATCTTGAGCAAATCGGCTACCTTAAGGTCATATAGGTCGGCAATATCGTGGACTAAATGAAGCTGAACCATTTGGTCGGCCGTCTCCTCACCGATTCCGTCGATATTCATCATCTTTCGGCCTACAAAGTGCTCTATGCGCCCGGCAAGTTGCGGCGGACAGCCGAAACGATTCGGACACACCCAAGCAGCCTCCCCATCGACGCGCACCAGCGGAGTGCCGCATGCCGGACAATGGCTTACGAACTTTACAGGCTCTGCTCCGGGCCGGCGTCCACTCTCCTCTACGCCGGTTATCTTCGGAATAATTTCGCCCCCCTTTTCAACGTAGAGCATATCTCCTTCGTGGATATCCAGGTTGCGCACAATATCCTCATTATGGAGCGATGCACGCTTTACGATGGTTCCCGACAGCAATACCGGATCAAGATTGGCTACCGGAGTAATTACCCCCATTCGGCCTACCTCAAACGAGACGTACTGCAACTTCGTGCAAGCTCGTTCTGCGGGGAACTTATAGGCGATAGCCCAGCGCGGCGATTTCGCCGTATAGCCTAAATTGAGTTGCTGCCGGAGGTTATTAACCTTGAATACCAACCCGTCAGTAGCTACCGGCAATTCGCGACGTGCCTCAGCCCAATGGTTGATAAATTCGTCGACCGATTCCAGCGATTTATGTACCGACATAATATCCGACACCTTGAAGCCCCACGAACGGGCAGCCATCATATTGTCGAAATGGTTGTCGCAAGGCAGGTCCGGGCCCAACAGATAGTAGAAATAGGCATCCAAGCCTCGGCGAGCAACCTCTCTGGAATCCAAGGTCTTCAAGGTACCCGATGCCGCATTGCGCGGATTGGCAAAGAGCGGCTCTTCGTTATATTCGCGCTCCTTATTCAATCGCTCGAATTCCTTCCACGGCATCAAAATCTCACCGCGAATTTCAAACATATCAGGCCACCCCGTACCACGCAGTTGCAGCGGTATCGAGAGAATTGTCTTTATATTCTCGGTAACAACATCGCCCTTCTCGCCGTCGCCACGGGTTACGGCACGCACCAAGCGGCCATGCTCGTAAATCAGCGATATAGACGTGCCGTCATACTTCATTTCGCCGACAACCTCAAACGGCTCTCCACCGAGGCCCGTGCGAACGCGGTTAAACCAGTCGTCAACATCCGCTATCGAATAGGTATTGCCCAGCGAAAGCATCGGATAGATATGCGCTACCTGCTCAAAACTGCCCGACAGGTCTGACCCTACGCGCTGAGTAGGCGAATAGGGGTCGGCCATCTCCGGGAATTCCGCTTCGAGGGCCTCCAACTCCTTCATCAACATATCGAAATCGCGGTCGGAGATTTCGGGAGCATTCAGCACATAGTAGTTATAGTTATGGCGGTTAAGAATTTCGCGCAATTCGAGTAGGCGCTGTTGACGTTCGGTCATGGCAATAGAGGAGTGGATTAGTCGATAAATGTATTCAGATGGTTCAAATGGTTGAGTGCGCGAAGCGTATTACAGAGCGTTTGCGACCAATAGCCGCGGAAATCCTCGGCAACGCTCTGCATTGCCAGGGCAACGGTCTCGTCGGTAGTATCGCGAATAGTATTGATAAAGTTGAAAAATACCTGAAACAGGTCGGCCAGCCCCTCCGAAATCGACGCGGCAACCGGCGTATCGGAGTATTTCATATCCTCCTCAAAGACTTCGAGATAGACATCGTCCTCGCCCAGCAGTTGCTCAACATTGCGGCGGATAGAGTCGTAATAGTCCTCCTCCAAAGCTTGGTCGATATAGAAATCCTCCTGCTCGAAGCTTTCTACGGCCTGCGGAATATCCGTTGCGGAGATATAAAGGCGCGGCAGGAGCTTTAGCATTTTGGGAATAAAATCGTTACGCTCCATTTCGCGCGCGCCTTCGAGCGTTCGACAATATTCATCACAAAGTCCAACAAATACTATTGCGTTTGAATCCATAAGAATCAATCAGTTATTTAAAAGTTTTAGTCGCTAAGCGCCACGGCTTAGGGCGTTAACTACGGCTACTTACTATACAGCGAATTTTTCAGAATATAATCCTCTACAGCCGGGGGAACCAATCTGCCTACCGACTGACCGGCAGCTATCATCCGGCGCACCTGCGTACTGGATATCGGCAACAGCGAGGCCCGGAGGAACGTTGCGCCGCCTACGGCAGCTATATCATCGCCCCTACAGTCAAGTCCATCCTCTTCGGTCTGGGGCAACTGCGAACCTTCGCGCGGATAAACGATTGGCGAATAACGCTGAAGAAGTTCTTCCCAGCTTCGCCACCGACGGAAACAGTCCCAGTTGTCAGCTCCGATTATCAAGCGATACTCCGTAGAGGGATTGTTGGAGGATAGCAGTCGCAACGTATCTATGGTATACGACGGGCGCGGCATAGACAACTCTATGTCGCAAACTTCCAACTCCGGATACGGCTCGCAGGCTAACCGCAGCATTTCGAGGCGCTTACTGTCGGCAATCAAGGCCTCCGGGTTTTCCTTCAGCGGATTCAAGGGCGACAAGACCATCATAACCTTATCGGCCAGGCCATGCGCTACGACAGCCCGAGCCAATTCGATATGGCCGTTATGCACCGGATTATATGACCCTCCAAAGAAGCCTTTTATCATAATTTCAGCAAGACCTGATGGGAGGCGAGATGTTAATCCTGAATAAAGTTGCGCATCAAGGTTTCTACCTCAGCGATAGCCCTATGCAGGTCGTCGTTAGTAATCACATGGTCATACTTCGGGCGGAACGACAGTTCATATTCCGCACGGTCAACGCGCTGCTTTATAGCTTCAGGCGATTCGCTACCACGTTTTTCCAAACGGCGCTGCAGCTCCTCGATGCTTGGCGGTTCGATAAACAGGGCCAACGCCTTATCGCCAAACTGCTCCTTAACGTTCACGCCTCCGCAAACATCGATATCGAGGATTACGTTATGCCCTTCGGCTACGCGATTCTCGATTTCGCTGCGCAGCGTACCGTAATAACGACCGGGATATACCTGCTCGTACTCAACGAACGCACCTTCAGCAATCAACTCCTTAAAGCGGTCGTCGGAAAGGAAATGATAGTTTACGCCATCAACCTCCCCTTCGCGCGGCTTGCGATTGGTTGCGGAGACCGAGAACTGGAGGTCCAGTTCTTCGCGGTCCATGATGTCGCCGATAATTGTTGACTTTCCGCAGCCCGAAGGAGCGGAAATGATAATAAGTTTACCTGCCATTGTACTTTAACTTAAACGGTTACGGAAAACTATCTTGATTTTCTATCTAAATGGTCGGAATATCCGTTTCAGGGAATCTTCCGCCTTATTTAATAACGATTTTCTTGCCGTTGCGGATATACAGGCCGGGCAACGACGGGTTGTCTACACGGCGTCCCTGAAGGTCGAAATAGGGAGCATCGATGTCGGCATCGTCGTCAGCCTCTACGCCCTCTACGCCGGCATCCGTAGCGGCAAACGCAGCCAGCTCCTTGATTGCCGGACAAGCGCGGCCGTTAGTGCTGTCGAACAGTGCGGCGTTATACCATCCGGAGAGGTTGGTTCGATAGGCATTATATTCGGGCCACCACCATACGATGCCGGTTACCTGATCGTGCTTTTGCAGCATCTCTACCATATCGTGCATCAGCGCTTGCTGGCCGGTTGCGCTGTAGGGATAAGTAGCGCTATAATCGTAGCTCGTGCCGGGCACCTCCCATTTATAGGAGTAGCCGGTCTCTACAACCATAATCTCCTTGTCGGAGAATTTGCTTTCCAGCGATTTGATAGAGTTCTCCAGGATAGAGAGCGCACCGTGGAAATATGGATAATAGCTCAGACCGATGATATCATAGTCGACGCTGCCCTCCTTCATCTTCGTATAGAAATTGTTTTGAATATCCAACTTGGCAACGCGCTCGGTATGCAGAACGATCTTTGCATTCGGGCAAACTTCGCGACAGGCTTTGCCGGCTTGCTTCAACAAGTTGATAAAGCGCGGCCAGTTTTCGTCGCTGCCATTATAGCATTTCTTCAACGATGAAGTAGACGCATTCCAAGCGCCCCAGAGCATTCCGTAGGAAATTTCGTTGCCGGTCTGGATAAAATCGGGCGTTATCCCTTCAGCAGCAAGGGTTTCAAGGGTTTCGCGCGTATAGTCGTAAATCTTCTGATAGAGGTCGTTATCGCTCAAGCCTACCCATGCAGCCGGAGTCCACTGCTTAACAGGGTCGGCCCACGTATCGGAATAATGGAAATCGAGCATCAAAGCAGCGCCCGACTCCTTAATGCGCTTGCAGATAGGGATAATATAATCCAGCGTCTGGCACGCATTGTCATCGCGGTCGCTACCGAGATAGGCCGACGGGTCAACAAATAGGCGAATACGCATAAGGTTCATGCCCTCTGCAACGAAAAAGTCAAGAGCCGAACCGGAGATATTGCCGCCATTATAGTTCAGGTAGACAGCTCCGGCATTTTCATATTCCGGCAATAAGGAGATATCGCCACCGGCATAGCGCGTTTTAGCGCTGAGCATACCGATGCTTGCACAGAGTAGCGCGATGAACAAAGTTATTCTGTGTTTCATGAATGTTAGTTAGGCTATATTTAGGTTTTTAGGTTTGTTAGAGTTCCGGATTACATAACGTTGAGAACCTGCTCCTTGATCTGCTCCAACTCGTCCTTCATCTTTACGACGAGAATTTGCATATCGGCCTGATTACTCTTTGAACCGAGGGTATTGATTTCGCGGCCCATCTCCTGCGAGATAAAGCCGAGTTTCTTGCCCTGGCCGGGTTCTGCATCGAGAGTCTCCAGGAAATAGCGCAAATGCTGGGCAAGGCGCTGCTTCTCCTCATTGATATCGAGCTTCTCGATATAGTAAATCATCTCCTGCTCGAGGCGACCCTTATCGTAGTCGACCTTAGGAATTGAGGCTAAGCCATCAACGATACGGCTACGAATCTTCGTAATGCGCTCGGTCTCGAAACGAGGAACCTCTGCAAGCAGAGCCGAGATACGGCGAATACGCTCGCGGAAGAACTCATCCAGACGGCGGCCTTCGGCTGCACGGTGCTCCATAAGTTCATCTACAGCCTTACGAACGCAATCCAGCAGAGCTTGCTTTTCAGGTTCGCCGGCCTCTGCCGGAGTTTCGGCCTTGATAACATCAGGCATTCGGAATAGTACGCTATACCAGTCGGTCGGTTCCGGAATACCCAGCTGCTTTGCAGCCTCGATAACTTGGCGTTTGTAGTCGGCCATAGCCTCAACATTTAAGCGGGCTGCAGCTTCGCCTGAAATAGTTTCTACAAATGCATTCAGCTCCGATTTACCCCTTTCGAGGCGCGGAGCTACCAGATTACGAACCTCCGATTCAACCTGGCGATAGCCCTGCGGCAGGCGCAAGGTAAGGTCGAGCTGTTTGGAGTTCAGCGATTTTACTTCTACAGTAAATTTTTTATTCAGACATTCGGCTGTCGCGCAGCCGAACCCGGTCATTGACAGAATCATGTAGATTTGACTTAATGCTGTTTGATTTTTGTTTGCAAATTTAGCCTTTTAAAATGAGAAAATTGCGTAAATTTGCGGAAAAAATAAGGCTACATCTTCGATTATCATGGCTACAATCCTAAATATTGAGACATCTACATCAGTCTGCTCCGTGGCTCTCGCCTCTGAGGGAGCTATTTTGCAACACTGCGAAGATTTTCAAGGACGAAATCACGCCGTTGTTTTGAGCGGTTTTATCAAGGAAGCGCTCGACCATCTGCGGCGCCACGAAATGAAGCTGGATGCCGTTGCGGTCTCGTTCGGCCCGGGCAGCTACACCGGCCTTCGCATCGGCTTGAGCGAAGCAAAGGGCTTGGCGTATGCCTTGCAAGTGCCGCTAATCGGAGTGCCTACGCTGGAGCTGATGACCGTTGGCGTCATGTTCTCCCAGCATGAGCTGCCCGAGGATACGCTCTTCGCGCCGATGATTGACGCTCGCCGTATGGAAGTCTACACCGCCGTCTACAACCTCGCCCTGGAGCCGCAAATGGCCCCTGCCCCCCTCATCCTCGACAGCGACAGCTACGCCGACTTCCTGGCCAAAGGTCCGGTTGCCTTCTTCGGCGACGGCTCCGCTAAATCGAAAGAGCTATTGGGCTCCAACCCCAACGCTATTTTCATCGACAATATCAATCCGCTGGCCGTTGACATGGTTGCCCTTTCGGAACGCGCCTTCCGCAACAACGATTTTCTCGACCTGGCCTACTCTACGCCTCTCTATCTCAAAGATTTCCAGGCTACCAAGCCTCGCAACCTCTTCGCCTAATCCAACATGTTTACTCACCTCCACGTCCACTCCCAATTCTCCGTTCTCGACGGCCAAGCTTCGGTTGAAGCCCTGGTCGACAAAGCTATTGCCGACGGCATGCGCGGCTTGGCGCTGACCGACCATGGCAACATGTTCGGCACCAAGCAATACTTCAATTATATCAACAAGAAGAACGGTAAAGTTAAGGATGCCGCCAAGAAATTGCGCGCAGAGGCTGACGAGGCCGAGCAGAATGGCGACGCAGCTACGGCCGCAGCCAAACGCGAAGAGGCAGCCGCTACCGACCAAAAGATTTTCAAACCTATTTTCGGCTGCGAAGTCTACGTTGCCAACAACTCTTTGACCGACCGCGGCGATAAGGACGACAAAGGACGCCACCTTATCTTGCTGGCCAAGAACGCTGTCGGCTACCATAACTTGATAAAAATTGTCTCCAAGGCGTGGACCGACGGTTTCTACTTCCATCCGCGTACAGACAAAGCCGAGATTAAAGCCCACAGCGAAGGTCTCATCTGCTGCTCAGCCTGCTTGGGCGGCGAAATACCCAAACTGATAACTCGTGGCGACATCGCCGAAGCCGAAAAGCAGGTACAATGGTACAAGGAAATCTTCGGCGAAGATTATTACCTCGAACTGCAACGCCATAAAGCTACGGTTCAGCGAGCCAACCACGAGACATTCCCTCTGCAAGAGGTTGTCAACGAGCAGCTGATCCGGATGTCGAAGAAATTCGGCATTAAACTGGTAGCCACCAACGACGTACACTTCGTCAACGAAGAGGATGCCGAGGCCCACGAACGCCTTATCTGCGTAGCTACCAACAAGAAAATTCTTGAACCTCATATGCTCTATTCCAAGCAGGAATGGCTGAAAACCACTGCCGAAATGGAGCAAATCTTCGCGGATATCCCCGAAGCTATCAGCAATACCCAGGAGATTCTCGACAAGGTTGAATTCTACGATATCGACCATCCACCAATCATGCCCTTCTTCGCAATCCCTGCCGAATTCGGCACGGAGGAGGAATATCGCTCACGCATTACCGAAAAGGAGCTGTTCGATGAATTTACGCAAGACGAGAACGGCAACGTAGTAATGAGCCAAGAGGAGGGCGAAAAGAAAATCAAGAAGCTCGGCGGCTACGACAAGCTTTACCGCATTAAGTTCGAAGCCGACTACCTGGCCAAGCTCGCCTACGAGGGTGCTGAGCGCCGCTACGGGTCGCCTCTGGCCCCCGAGCTGGCGGAACGCATCAAGTTTGAGCTCCACATCATGAAGACGATGGGTTTCCCGGGCTACTTCCTTATCGTGCAAGACTTTATCAACGAGTCGCGCAGCAAGCTGGGAGTGTCGGTAGGTCCTGGCCGTGGTTCTGCCGCCGGTTCATGCGTAGCCTACTGTCTGGGTATCACGCAGATTGACCCTGTAAAGTATGACTTGCTGTTCGAACGTTTCTTGAACCCCGACCGTATCTCGCTGCCTGATATCGATGTCGACTTCGATGATGACGGCCGCGCACGCGTCCTGAAATACGTTACCGAAAAATATGGAGCCGACAAGGTTGCCCATATTATTACCTACGGCACGATGGCTGCCAAGTCAGCCCTGAAGGATGTTGCTCGCGTTGAAGGCCTGCCTATTCCCGAAAGCGACCGCCTTACCAAGATGATTCCGAGCCATATGCCGGAAGTAAACGGCAAGGAGCTGAAACCTACGTTGGGCAACTGCTACGGCTACGTACCCGATTTCCAGGCCGAGCTTCAGAATCCGAATCCGCTAATACAGGAAACCCTCAAGTATGCCAAGCAACTTGAAGGCAACGTACGCAACACGGGTGTACACGCCTGTGGCGTAATTATCTGCCGCGACGCTATCTCCGACTGGGTGCCCGTAGCGACGGCCGACGATAAGATTGAAGGCAAACTGCTGGTAACCCAATATGAAGGCCGAGTAATCGAGGAAACAGGCCTCATCAAGATGGACTTCCTCGGACTAAAAACCTTGTCGATTATCATGGATGCCGTCAAGAATATCAAGATGACGCGCGGATTCGATATCGACATGGAGAAAATTCCTATTGACGACAAAAAGACCTACCAACTCTACTGCGAGGGACGCACGATCGGTACGTTCCAGTTTGAGTCGGCCGGTATGCAAAAATATCTACGCGAACTGCAGCCCTCTACCTTCGAGGACCTTATCGCGATGAATGCCCTTTACCGCCCGGGCCCTATGGACTACATTCCGGAGTTCATCTCCCGTAAGCATGGACGTACGCCTATCGTCTATGACATCCCGGTAATGGAGAAATACCTAAAGGACACCTACGGCGTTACCGTCTACCAGGAGCAAGTCATGTTGCTGAGCCGCCTGTTGGCCAACTTTACCCGTGGCGAGAGCGATACGCTCCGTAAGGCTATGGGTAAGAAGCTCATCGACAAGATGAACCACCTGAAAGGCAAGTTCCTCGAAGGCGGCCAAGCTAACGGCCACAATCCGAAGGTACTGGAGAAAATTTGGGCCGACTGGGAGAAATTTGCGTCCTATGCATTTAACAAGTCGCACGCTACCTGCTATTCCTGGGTTGCCTTCCAAACCGCTTACCTAAAGGCCAATTATCCGGCCGAATATATGGCAGCCGTGCTGTCGCGCAACCGCAGCGATATTACCAAGCTGACCAACTTCATGGACGAATGTAAAGCCATGAAGATTCCCGTCAAAGGTCCCGACGTAAACGAATCGTTCAACGACTTCGGTGTGAACTCTAACGGCGATATCCGTTTCGGTCTGGCCGCAATTAAGGGGGTTGGCGACAACGTTGTTGCCGCAATCATCCAGACGCGCAACGAAGGGGGCAAGTTCACCTCGCCCTACGACTTCGTTGAGCGTGTGCCTTCGCGTTTCATCAACCGCCGCGTATTCGACTCGCTGGTGCTCGCCGGTGCGTTCGATTGGTATCCCGACATCAAGCGCGAAGATTACTTCGAGAAGAACAACCGCGACGAAAGTTTCTCCGACCAACTGCTACGCTACGGCCAGCTCTTCCAGAACGCCCAGCAAGAGGCCAATAACTCGCTGTTCGGCGATATGGTAGAGGACATGAATACGGCCGGCCGCCCCGAGGTTAAGCACGCTGTGCCCTGGGTTGACGCTGTAAAACTCGAGAAGGAGCGCGAACTGGTTGGCATGTATCTTTCAGCCCACCCGCTCGACCCATACTATATGGAGCTAAACCACGGCCTTCGGACCATCAAGGATTATACCGCTGCTATTCCCGAAGAGGGCAAAGAGATAATCTTTGGCGGAATGGTAACCAAATATTTCGAAGCTCCCACCAAAAACGGCGGAAACTATGCCAAAATAACCCTCGAGGATTATACCGGCTCAACCGAAGTACGCCTATTCGGGCAGAAATATATCGACTTCTCGAAATATGGCAAGGAGGGAACTCCGATTATGGTGACCGTCACCGCCGAACGCCGTTTCAAGAACAATCCCGTGCAGTTTGAAGTTACGCGAATTCAGTTGCTCAACGATGTAAAAGGCCGACTAATCTCAGGCGTTACGCTCTCCATTGCGCGCGATGAACTAAAACCGGCGGTTACCGACCTGCTCAAAGAACAATTCAACTCTACCAACACCGATGCCGCCAAGGGAATCCTAAACCTGCGCATCTACGACCCGGATGCCAACCGCTGGCTTCGAATGACCTCCTCCCGGCGTATTCCTCTGGATCGCAAACTTGTCAACATCCTCGATTCGCTCCCCGTTGAATACAAGTTTGAAACCGTCTAAGAAATTTATTATCAAACATACAAACACCCCTACTGAAAAATGACAATCACTGACGAAAATGCTCATGAACTGATTGAATCAGGCAAACCCGTTGTTATCGACTGCTGGGCTACATGGTGCGGCCCCTGCAAAGCTATGTCTCCACTGGTTGAAGAACTTGCCAAGGAATACGAAGGCAAAGCGGTTATCGGCAAGTACAACGTTGACGAAGAGGGCGACCTCGCTACCGAATATCGCGTAATGTCGCTCCCGACCATTCTCTTCTTCAAGAACGGCGAAAAGGCACCCATCCGCTTGGCCGGTTCACAAACACGCGAAACTCTCGTTGCAAAAATCGAGGAACTCCTCGCTCTGTAACAATCTTTAGGGAAATTTCCTTACAAAGAATATCTACGGAATCCGCTTACTCCCCTCCCTACGGGATAGCGGATTCCGTTTTTTTTAATCCTCCTCAATCGAGCCGATTGACATTATATCCTTCTCGAAGGTATCGCGGTTGATAGCACGATTGCGAATACGGTTGCGATAGGCATAGATTGTGTTTACCGAGAAATTCAGAATTTGAGCTACACGCGTTGTATCGTCAATACCCAGGCGCAGGAATGCCAAAATACGCAAATCGGAATTCAGCATCTCCCCTTCGGCCAGAACGATTTGCTCATCCGGGCGTAGCAATTCATTTACCTTCATTACAAAACTGGGATATATATGCAGAAACGCATCGTCGAACACCCGGTAAAACTCCGCACTCTGTTCTTCAACGAATTTGCCCGACTTGGTAATCTTATACAGTTCATCTACCTGCCCGGCTGAAATCTTGCGATTGGCCAGTTTGCAGAACTGCTTCAACTTGTCCATGTAGATTGAACAGAGTTGCAAGAACTGGCTGATATATATATCTTTCGTACTGTTGGCATCCTGCAATTCCTGCTTCATGCGAGCTACGCGATTAAGCTGCCTGCGCAAAAAGAACAACGCTACCAACAACGCCATCATGACCATGGCCAACACCGATATCGCAACGTACATTCGCGAACGCCATTGCGCAATCTGGTTGTTATGATCCTCCTCTACCATCTGCAGCAACTCGCTGGTCTGCATCATGCGCACCGAGGCGCGGCTCTCCACAGCATTGCTTAGCGCCTCGGAGATATAGTTATGCGCTCGATTCTTATCTCCGGCCTCATACAACACTCCGGCCAACTCCTGCAGCGAAGTTACCTCTAACGTTGCATGGCGCACATCCGACAGCGATGACTGCGCCAGGTAATAAATATATTCGTTGCGGTCGCCGCGGTGCATAGCTATTGAGGCCAAGATATGCGTTGCTATCGCATAGTGAGGGTTGTTGCAGTCAATTCTCTTTAACAGGCTGAGCAGCACATCCTTACTATGGGTATATTCGCGAATATTGAAATAATACTCGCCCAAGTTCAGCAGATATTTTTCGGAAGTAGTGTCGAGCAACGGCAACAGATTACGTTGCGCTTCAACCGACCGATTGTGCCAATATTCCTGCACCTCAATCAAGTTAGAGTAATACGATGAGATGAAGGAAAAAAGCTGACGACTGGAATCGAAATATGTCGCCCTCTGCTTAGACGGAAGATTTGTGGTATCCAGATCGTTATACTCATTAATTGCATCTGCAATCAGTCCGCTAACCGTTAGGTAGGTAGCTCTTCGCAGCCTAAATTCAAAGCCGAGTGCTTCCGCCGTCCGCCCGATAGGTCTACCCTTTTGATGGGCGGCCAACACTACGGCGCAATCGTAGCCCTGAGTATAATAAACCAGGGCAGAATCATTATTGAAGGAGTTATATCCCCGAGCAATCTCCATGGTAGTGCGAAGCCAAGCGATAGTATCCGTAGTAGTCAACTGCATCCGGCGCAAAGCTTTCAGCGAATCAAGGCGCACTACTCGCATCTCCTTGAACACATCGC
Organism: uncultured Alistipes sp.; assembly: GCA_964514745.1. Taxonomy (GTDB): domain Bacteria; phylum Bacteroidota; class Bacteroidia; order Bacteroidales; family Muribaculaceae; genus UBA7173. The sequence continues at coordinate 3,043 of CAZEST010000001.1, read as the reverse complement.
ACCGCGCCAACTCAGTATCTAATTGATGGAGCGAGTTTTCAACATCGCGCTCCGTAAAATCAGAGGCTGTTGCTGTTACGGCGGAAAACAGTATAAATAGAAAAGCCGAGAAGTATTTCATGGGATATAATCAGAACAATAATCTCTATTAAACTTAATAGCTGAAACCTTGCAAAGTTACGCTTTTTCCACTAAAATGCAAAATTACGTACAATTAACATCTTAGTTTGGAAAAGAAACCGTAACTTTGCCTAAAATTCATCATTCTTTTATGAATAAGAAATTACTCCTGCCCCTTCTGACCGCAGCCGGTGTAGCAATTACCTCGGTTGGCGCCCCCGGAAATTCCGGCAACAACATAATCGAGGAAGTCGCCTGGATGATTGGCGACCAACCTATCTACAAGAGCGAAATCGAAGAGCAATATCAACAGATGCTCTACGAGAAAACCCCCATCAACGGCGACCCCTACTGCGTGGTCCCCGAACAGTTGGCTATTGAAAAGCTTTTCCTTCACCAGGCCGAAATGGACACGGTTGAAGTAGCAGAATCGATGGTTTCGCAAGCCGTTGACCAGCGTATCAACTACCTGATTACCAACCTCGGCAGTAAGGAAAAAGTCGAAGAATATTTCCGCAAGCCGATGTCGGAATTCCGTACGCAGATGTCCGACGTTATGCGTAATCAATATCGCGTACAGGAGGTACAGCGCTCACTAACCAAAGACCTGAAGGTTACGCCCAGCGATGTACAGCGCTATTTTGCAGCCCTTCCCCAAGACTCAATTCCCTACATTCCCCTGCAGGTTGAATGTGAAATCATCACTATCAACCCTACCATTCCGCAGGAAGAAATCGACGACATCAAGTCGCGTCTGCGCCAATATTCCGACCGCATTACCAAGGGTGAGGCCGATTTCTCAACCCTCGCTATCCTCTACAGCGAGGACCCCGGTTCGAGCGTACGCGGTGGCGAAATCGGATTCATGGGCCGAGGCCACCTCGAACCGGAATATGCTGCAGTTGCCTTCAACCTCAACGATCCGAAGAAGGTATCGAAAATCGTTGAAACCCAATATGGCTACCATATTATTCAGCTTATCGAGAAACGTGGCGACCGCGTCAACACTCGCCATATCCTGCTACGCCCGAAGGTTTCCGACACAGAGCTAACCGAAGCCGTTCATCGCCTGGACTCGGTGCGCTCCAATATTGTTAACTACAAGCGCTTCTCCTTTGAGGAAGCAGCTCCGGTGCTGTCGCAAGACAAGGACACGCGCAACAACAGTGGCAAGATGATTAATTCCGCCTCCGGCACAACTCGCTTCGAGATGAAGGACCTACCGCAGGAGGTTGCAAAGATTGTTGACAAGATGAACGTTGGCGACATTTCGCAGGCATTCATCATGAAAGACCCCAAACGCGACCGCGACATCGTTGCTATCGTAAAACTTACCGAGCGCATCCCTGCCCACAAAGCAACCCTATCGGAAGATTACCAGACAATCAAGGGCATGTATGAGAATTCTGCCAAGCAGAAAATCGTAAAGGAATGGCTCTCTAAGAAAATCAAGGATACATACGTAAAAATTGAAGATAACTGGGCCGACTGCGAATTCGAGCATCCCGAATGGCTAAAAAAATAAGCCGCCTCTAACACGCTGTCTTTCTCGCAATGCATAGCAATTCCAAACGGAAACATTTTCGTGGGCTCCACTGGGTGATGATCTTCGCAATGTCGCTGGTGGTAGTCTCCCTATGGGCTGCCCCTCCCCGAAAGACAGTCACCCCCAAACGCGATTCAACGCCGATCCGACCGACCATTCCAACCACCAACCGCAACCAGGCCGGGAAGGTATTCCTCGAACGTGCCGACCTTCTGAAAAAAGGGCTCAACGATGCCTACCAGATTGTTACCGGCAACGTTGAGTTTCGACGCCAGGGGATGTTCATGTATTGCGACAGTGCGCATTTCTACGACGGCCCCGGCAACATCGAGGCCTTCGGCAACGTGCGTATGCAACAGGGCGATACGCTCTTTGTCTATGCCGACCTATTGCAATACACCGATTCTACAAAGCTGGCAGTGCTTTATGCCGACTTCGGCAAAAAAGTAAAACTGATAAATCGCGACGTAACCCTTACCACCGACGTATTCAACTACGACCTCGGTATTGACCTCGGCTACTACGAAGTTGGAGGCATACTTACCGATCCAAAAAACCGCTTAACATCCTGGTATGGCGAGTATTCACCGACTACAAAGGATGCGCTTTTCCGCGAAGACGTGAAGCTACACAGCCTCCGCAAGAACGACACTCTCGACATCTTCTCGGAGCAAATGGTTTATAATACCAACACGCACATTGCCTATCTGGATACAACCTCTACAATCGTATCAAAAGACGGCGTAATCCACACAACGAGCGGCACCTACAACACCGACACCCAAGAGGCCGACCTCTATGCGCGTTCACAGGTGATTGCCAAGAACGGCAATACCCTTGTAGGCGACACCCTCTACTACGATCAGCAACGCGGAATAGGCGAAGCCTTCGGCAACATCGAGCTGGTTGACACAGCCAAGAAAGTAACCCTCTACGGCGACTACGGCGAATACTACGAGGACAGCGACAGTGCGCGCGTCTTCGGCCACGCCCTCGCTAAAGAATACTCCCAAAAAGACACCCTCTACCTCCACGGCGACACCATCCACACCTACCGACGCATCATCCTGCCGGCTAAGCCGGAGGAACCGGAGCAAGCGATTGGGGCGATTGAGGCGAATGAGACAAATGGGGCTAATGGGGCTAATGGGGAGCCTGCCGAAGAGCTCCCTGAAGCGCTTCCTGAGGAGCTCCCTGAAGCGCTCCCACCAACCACGGTGGCCGAGGCGGAAGCCGAGGCGCTCCCTGAGGCGGAAGCCGAGGCGCTCCCTGAGGCGGAAGCTCTTCCCGAGACCGAAGCCCTCCCCAAGGCGGAAGCGCCTGCTGAGGCGCCTGCCGAAGCTGCGCCTTCGGTTATGGCCGAGGCGCCGGCCCCCC